>DATAMS010000158.1:0-15046 GCA_036260495.1 Thermoanaerobaculia bacterium | reverse complement strand
CGGTAGTCTCCGTTGCCTATCTTGCTCAGTGGCCGGTTGTCGCTTTCATGGTCTGTGACACTTCCGCCGCACCCTCCCATCGCGCGCCTTCTCCCCCACGCTTTTGGTGGGGGAGAAGGTGGCGAAGCCGGATGAGGGGGTTGTTGGCTCGAGCTTCAGCACTTGAATTTGCCACGCCCCCCTCATCCGCCTTCGGCACCTTCTCCCCCCGAAAAGCACGGGGGGAGAAGGCGCTCGATGAGAGAGTGAGGCGAGCTCGGAAGCGAGTTGAACGCGCACGCGAACCAAGCACCGGAGCGCGTCCTGGCAAGTTGTCAGCTCAATCCCTTCGACAGCCGGCAACCCACAACGCGCGAAGCGCAATCAACCGGCAACGCGCGAAGCGCAATCAATGACTCCCTGGCTTCTCGCTGCACGCCCGAAAACCCTCGCCGCCGCGGTGACGCCGGTGCTGGCCGGCACCGCACTGGCGCGCAACGACGCGGCTTCGATCCATTGGCCGTCGTTTGTTTTCGCGCTGCTCGGCGCAGTCTTTATCCAGATCGGCACGAACTACGTAAACGATGCGCTCGACTTCAAGAAAGGCGCTGACACGCATACCCGGCTCGGACCCTTGCGCGTCACGCAGGCCGGTCTGCTCAGCGCCGGCGCCGTGCTGCGGGGCGCGTATATCTGTTTCGCGATCGCCGCCTTTTGCGGCATCCCGCTGATTCTTCGCGGCGGATGGCCGATCGCTGCGATTGGTATTGCATCGATCGTCGCCGCCTACGCCTACACCGGCGGACCCTATCCCCTCGCCTACCACGGCCTCGGCGAAGTCTTCGTGATGATCTTCTTCGGCTTCGTCGCGGTTGGCGGATCGTTCTACCTGCAGCGGCTGACGCTCGATCCGAGTGCGTGGATCGGCGGTCTTGCGGTTGGCGCGCTCGCGGTCGTGATTCTCGCAATCAATAATTTGCGCGATCTCGAGAACGACCGCGCCAGCAACAAGCGAACGCTCGCCGCGCGTTTCGGGCCGCGCTTCGCAATCAGCGAGATCGTCGTATTCGCGATCGTGCCATTCCTCTGCGTCGCCGCGATCGCGTACCTGCGCGGCCGATGGACGATGCTGATTCCGATGCTGGCCGCTGTTCTCGCGGTCGCACTTCTCGTGCGCGTGGCCCGAAGCCGCGGCGCGGAGCTCAATCGCTGTCTCGCTCTGGCAGGCGCGTTGGAATGGTTGTTCGGCATCCTCTACGTCATCGGAGCGAGCATTGGCTGACAAAGGGGCTGACATCTGGTACTGGCCGTACGAGCTGATCCCGCGCCGCGCGTTGAGCGCGATCGCCGCCCCCGGTCCGCGCCGCGGCGCGCTCATTCGCGTCGATGATGGATTCGCCGATGTTCATCCGTGGGCCGAGCTTGGCGACGCACCACTCGACGAGCAACTCGCGATGCTTGCACGCGGCGAAACCACACCGCTGACCGCCGCCTCGCTCCGCTTCGCCGCGATCGATGCTGCCGCGCGACGCGAAGGCCGGAGCGTGTTCGATGGACTCAGCATCCCGCCGAGTCACTGGCCGGGACCGGATCCGCCGCCCGGTTTCGATACCGTGAAGTTGAAGTCGATCGATCGCATCCCCGGCCATGTCCGCTTGCGCATCGATTTCAACGCCACGCTCACTCCCGAAGAATTCGTTCGCATCGCCGCCACGCTTCCACACGAGCGCATCGACTTCATCGAAGACCCTTGTCCCTACGATGCCGCGACGTGGCGCGATCTCCGCGATCGCACGTCTCTCCGTCTCGCCCTCGATCGCGGCAACGGCAGCGAAGACGTGGACGTGCTCGTCATCAAACCCGCAGTGCAGGAGATCCCTCCAAGCCGCGCCGAAATCGTCGTCACCTCCTACATGGACCACCCCCTCGGCCAACTAAGCGCCGCATATGCCGCGGCCAAAGCCGGAATCACAACGACATGCGGCCTCATCACGCACGTGCTTTACGAGTCCGATCAATTCATCGATCGAATGCAAATCGACCGCGCGCGATTGATCCCGCCCGCCGGCACCGGCTTCGGCTTCGATGATCTATTGGAGAATTTGCCATGGCGCCGCATCTAGCCCCTGTTTCTCAACGTCGAAGCGGACCTCCTCGCGCTGCTCAAACATCGAGCACAGCGCCACGCACAACCGTAGCGCCGCCGGCCCGGCGGCTGTACCGCTGGCGGCTCGCCGGCGATTTTTGCGCCCAACGCTCATGATCGACTTCGAATCTGCCGCCTCCCAGCTCCTTCTCAACCCGCGCATGCCCGCCGAGGAGAGGGAGAGGTTCGAGCGAATGCTGCCGGCGATCGATGCTCACGTCTTCGTCGCCACCTCGGGATCGACCGGCGCGATGAAGCTCGTAGCACTTTCGAAGCGCGCCATCCTCGCTTCCGCCGCAGCAGTCAACGAACGGCTCTCAGTCACGAGCGCAGATATCTGGGCTGCGGTCCTGCCAACATTTCACGTCGGCGGCATCGGCGTTTACGCGCGATGCCACCTCGCCGGCGCGCGCGCGTTGCCGATGGATTGGAATGCGAAGCTCTTCGCCGAGTCGGCCGCCACGCTCGCCTCGCTCGTTCCCGCGCAGGTGCACGATCTGCTCGCCGCTCGCATCACTCCATCACCGAACCTTCGCGCCATTCTCGTGGGCGGCGGAGCGTTCGACGAGATCGCGGTCTCCCGTGCGCGCGAAGCCGGATGGCCCGTTTTGCCGAGCTACGGCATGAGCGAATGCTGCTCCACGATCGCCATCGAAGACGTTCTTCTCCCTCATCTCGAAGCGCGCGTCGAGCCTGACGGACGACTGGCATTCCGCGGATCGTCGCTGCTGACCGGATACGTGACGGACGAGGGATTGATCGATCCGAAGATCAACGGATGGTTCGTCTCCGAGGATGCTGGAATCATCGATGTACGAACGATACGCATTCACGGACGCGCCTCCGACTTCGTCAAAATCGGCGGCGAGTCCGCCGGCCTCGGGCGCCTCGATCGCATTCTTCGCGAGCTCGCTGGCGACGCCGCGGCCATCGTCGCGATGCCGGACGAACGGCTCGGCTGCGTGATTCATCTCGCATCGACGATCGAAGCCGGCGAGGTCGTCGAAGCGTTCAACGCACGCGTTCATCCGTTCGAGCGCATTCGCGCCGTTCATCGCGTCGACGCCATTCCACGCTCACCACTGGGAAAATTGTTGCGCGCGAAGCTCGCGTCGATGCTTTGAGCCGGCGGCGAAGAAATCTCCCTCGATTGGCGGGGCACGCACATCGAGTTCCTGGTCAACGCAAATGGCGCCGAGGTGAAACGGTAACTCTCCCTCGCGTGGATTCACCGAGCGAAAGGAGTTTGGGAGTTAGAGACAAAGAGTCTCCTGGAGCGAGGATCAAAGCCGCCGGCGCTTCGCGCATTGTCGGTTGGTTGCGCTTCGCGCGTTGTCTCCGCCGTTGCCGGTTGTCTGTGCGCTTGCCTCAGCGTTGTCTCCGCAGCGAGACAAGAATCCTGGAGGCGAGCCGCGTCAGCGGCGGGAGGAGGGTAGCGAGGGGTGCGAGCATTTTTTGCGAGCACCCCTCGTAAGGAGCCGATCTTCTCCATGCCGCGTCAGCGGCATTGGAGATCGCAGCAGATCGTCGTCTAACATCCAACACCATCGACACGGCTCGATTCTCAATTCGCGATTACGAACGATCGTGTTTCGTTGTCCAGTGCCGCTGACGCGGCACGCTCATCAATCGCGCGATTACGAGGGGTGCTCGCAAAAAGCGCTCGCACCCCTCGCTACCCTCCTTTTGGCCGCTATCGCGGCGCAGAAGCAGTAACAAACGGACCTTCCCGCGAGGCGCAACGAGACGAACAACGCGCGAAACGCGATCAACGAAGTCAGTCACCGACAACGCGCGCAGCGCAACTAACCGGCATCTGATAACGCGCGGCCGCCAGGCGGCGCGTTACTCGCGCGATAATGCATCCATGAATCCTGTAGCTGAAACACTCCCCGCCCACGCCGTCGCCAACCTGCGCGAGGGCATCGAGACCTTTCTTCGTTTCGCGCGGGGCAAGGTGTGGCAGGACGCGTCGCGGCACGAGAAGTTGCACGCGCTTTCCATTGCGGTTCGCCGGCCGATGCTCGACGCCATGCGCGACACCGAGCGGCGCTATCGCGATCGGGACTCGAAGCGGCTCTACTACCTTTCGATGGAGTTCCTCATGGGCCGCGCCCTCGGGAACAATCTTTCGAACCTGAAGCTGTATGACGAGGCGAAATCGACGATCGCCGAGCTCGGCGTCGATTTCGATGAGATTCAGGAGCTCGAGCATGATGCCGCGCTCGGCAACGGCGGCCTCGGGCGGCTGGCCGCGTGTTTCCTCGATTCGCTCGCCTCGCTCGACATGCCCGGCTTCGGCTACGGCATCAACTACGAGTTCGGTCTTTTCCGGCAGACGTTCATGAACGGGTATCAGCACGAAAAGCCCGATCACTGGCTCGAGGAAGATGGATCGCCGTGGCTCATCGATCGCGCCGGCGAATCGATCAAGGTTCCTGTCTACGGATCGATCGCGCACACCACGATCGACGGCGTCTACAAACCGAAATGGGTTGGGTTCAAGGAGATCGTCGGCGTTCCGCACGACATGCCGATCGTCGGCTATGGCGGGCGAACGGTGAACGTGCTCCGACTCTACACCGCGCGCTCATCCGACGAGTTCGATATCGGCATCTTCAACTCGGGCGACTACATCGCGGCGGTGCAGCACAAAATCAACACCGAGGCGATCTCGAAAATCCTCTATCCCTCGGACTCCGTCGATCGTGGCCGCGAGCTGCGGTTGACGCAGGAGTACTTCCTCGTCGCTTGTTCCGTCCGCGACATCGTCAAGCGCTATTTGAAGGCGCACAACTCCTTCGATGATTTTGCGGAGAAGGTTGCGATTCAGATGAACGACACGCATCCGGCGCTGACTGTCGCCGAGTTGATGCGGCTCTTCATCGACGACTACGGACTCCCGTGGGAGCAGGCGTGGTCGATCACCGTGGCGGCGTGCGGCTACACGAATCACACGCTGATGCCGGAGGCGCTGGAGAAATGGCCGTTCGATCTGATCGAGCGCCTGCTGCCGCGGCATCTGCAGATCGTGCAAGAAATCAATCGACGCCTGCTGGCAGAGGTCGAGCGGCGTTTTCCCGGCGACACGGCGATGGTCCAGCGCGTTTCACTTTTCGATGAGAGCGAGCGCCGCAACGTTCGTATGGGAAACCTGGCGATGGCCGGCAGCCATTCGATCAACGGAGTGGCCGCGCTGCACTCCGAGCTCGTGAAAACCGCCCTGGCTCCCGAGTTTCACAAGCTTTATCCCGAGCGTTTCAACAACAAAACGAACGGCGTCACGCCGCGACGTTGGCTGCTGCACGCGAACCGCCCGCTGGCGTCGTTGATCACGCGGGCGATCGGCGACAGTTGGATCCGCAATCTCGACGACTTGCGCCAGCTCGAAGGATTCGTCGACGACGCCGGCCTGCTCGATCGCCTCGATTCCGTCAAGAGCCGGAACAAACTCGCGCTCGCGCACCTGACGAAGAGGCTGACCAACATCGTCATCGATCCGAGCTCGCTCTTCGACGTGCAGGTCAAGCGGATGCACGAGTACAAGCGGCAACTGCTGAACATCCTGCACGTCGTCGATCGCTACTGGCTACTTGCCGAAGACCGGCAAACGCCGCTCGTGCCGCGCACATTTTTCTTCGCCGGCAAGTCGGCACCCGGCTATTTCATGGCCAAGTTGATCATCAAGTTGATTCACTCCGTGGGCGAAGTCGTGAACGCCGACCCGCGAACGCGTGACTGGCTGCGCGTCGTTTTCCTTCCCGACTATCGGGTCACGCTGGCCGAGGCGATCATTCCGGCCGCGGAGTTGAGCGAGCAGATTTCGACTGCCGGAAAAGAAGCCTCGGGTACCGGCAACATGAAGCTCGCGCTCAACGGCGCGCTGACGATCGGCACGCTCGACGGCGCGAACATCGAGATCCGCGACGAAGTCGGCGAGGAGAACATTTTCATTTTCGGACTGCGCGCGGACGAGGTGGCGCGTCTGGTCGCCGAGGGCTATCACCCCGAGCACTACCTTGGATCCAGCCGCGACCTGCGCCGTGTCGTCGATTCCATCGCCTCGGGACACTTCTCCCGCGGCGACAAAGACATCTTCCGTCCCATCGTCGCCAACCTGCTCAGCGCGCGCGACGAGTACGTGCACCTCGCCGATCTCGAGCCGTACATCGAGGCGCAGCAGCGCGTCGATGAAACGTGGCGCGATCGAGCGCAGTGGAATCGCAAGTCGCTGCTGAACATCGCGCGCATGGGCAAGTTTTCCTCGGACCGCACAATCGGCGAGTACGCGCGGGAGATCTGGAACCTCAAGCCGGCGGAAGTGGATCGGTAGCGCTTCCTCGCCGCCTGGGCTGGCCTGGAAAGACGTGTCATACAATACCGGCCTTCTCATGGACGCCGACCCATCTCGTAGCGCGATCGCCCATCGCGCGCGGTGAGCATGCCTACCTGGTACTTGCTACTCGCCTTGCTGTTCATCATCGCGAACGGCTTTTTTGTCGCCGCCGAGTTCTCGATCATCAAGGTGCGGCCGACGCAGATCGCGGAGTTGGCAGCCGCCGGCAGCGCGCGCGCACGCATGACGCGGCGCATCGTCAAGAAACTCGACAGCTATCTTTCCGCCACGCAACTCGGCGTGACGCTGGCGTCACTCGCGCTGGGTTGGGTCGGCGAGCCCGCATTCGCGCAACTCGTACAGCCGCGCCTCGCCTTCCTCGGCGTTTACAGCAACTCCGTGGCGCACACGATCGCCGCCTGCGTTGCCTTCGTCGTCATCTCATCGCTGCACATCATCTTTGGCGAGCTCGGACCGAAGTACCTCGCCATCGACAAGACCCTCGGCACCGCGCTCTGGTCCGCGCATTTGCTGCGCGCGTTTTACCTGGTGATGTTTCCGATCATCTGGGCGCTGAACCGCGCGTCGAACGGCGTGCTCCGTCTCATCGGCGTGAAACCGGCCAGCGGCGCGGAAATGGTCCATTCGCAGGACGAACTGCGCCTCATCCTGGCGCACTCGGAGAAAGCAGGCATCCTCTCCGAAGAAAACCGCGAGATCATCGAAGGCGTCTTTCAATTCTCCAAGCGGACGGCGCGGCAGATCATGGTGCCGCGCACCGATGTCTCCGTTCTATCCACGCTCAAATCGATCGAGGAAAACCTCGAGATCATCCGTATCACGCGCCACACTCGTTATCCGCTCTGCGACGGCACGCTCGATCAGACCATCGGACTCATTCACGTCAAGGATCTCTTCCTCGCGCAACTTCGCGGTCCGGGACGAACGATGCTCGAGCTCAAACGCGACGTGCTCTTTGTGCCTGAGAACTCCACGGTCGAAGCGCTGCTTTCCCAGTTCATCGAGCACAAGACGCACATGGCTATCGTGCTCGACGAGTACGGCGGCGCGTCCGGAATCGTGTCGCTCGAGAACATCACCGAGGAGCTGTTCGGGCAGATTCAGGACGAGTTTGACCGGGAGAGACCGGAGATCGAGCCGCTCGGCAACGGACGCTACCGCGTGCGCGGCGATTACCTCATCGAGGATCTTGTCGATCGATTAAAAGTCGACGTCGGCGAGCCGGCAGAAGAGACGATCGGCGGCTATGTCGCGGCCCGCATCGGCCACGAAGTCGTTCCCGGCGACCGCACGCAGCTCGGCGATCTGGCCATCGAAGTGCTCGATGCCGAGCGATTCCGCGTTCGTTGGGTCATCGTGCAGACGGAGATGCCGGCGACCGAAGAAGCGGAAGAGAACGAAGAGACTTCGTAAGCGCGAGCCGGCCTCTTCGCAAACGTTGGAAGACCGAGGTCACCGACCGCCACGCTCGCTGCCAGAGGCCGCCACGCCTGCGCTGATGAAGCTCATGATCGTGTCTGGCGTAGCGCGCTTCTTTGAGGATTCGATCGGTCTCCTGAATTCGCATCGGCGCTCTCCTTTGCGTCAAATAATTTGCAAAGCGAGGACCAGTCTTCAGCCTCGACGAACAAGTGCCGAGGTCGTCAGAGCTATTCGAAATCGGAAGCAGATCCGGTTATCGGTTCAGCCGCCACAACTCGTTTTGCAGCCAATTGGCGTAGCCGAGGTAGAGCGTGTATGGCAGGAGCACGGAGGCGGAAACGCGATCGGATGTGACGAGCAGAATCTGCAACGCGAGGACGCAGACGCTGTAACAGACGCTCAGAATCAGCGTGGCGGCGAGCTTCTTTGCACGGAAGAAGACGTAGTTCCAGATCGCGTTCGCCAACAGCACGACGAGCAAGAGCACGAATGCCGCGCGAGTCGGGGCCGTCCGCTCCACGATCTGCAAACGGATGAGGATCGTGAATGCGATCGCGTAGTAGCCGGCACCGATCAGCACCCAGAGCCACATGGGAGGCGCAGCCGCAGGGAGCCGCAGTTCCTGAAAGCGCTGCCGCACGCCCGATCCCGCCAACACACCCTCGGCCGCGGCGGCAGCGACGCAGATGATGGCGGCGACGAAAACAGCATGAGTCATTGCGGCGATGATACGGGCCGCCGCCGTGCTATTTCAGAAAACGCACTCGGGACCAGACGCCCCAAGTGTGGGCGTGGCGATGCCTGCACTCCTTACGCGAGCGCGAACTTTCGCAATGGCGTGTGAACCGCGCCATTCGGATTGAGCACGCTCGAAAACAGCGTCACGCCATCGACTGGGAACGGCTCCGAGGCGTAGTCCTGGAGCGCGCCGATGAAGATCTCCGTGCATGCGGGCGGCCATTGATCGCGAATGCGGAAGAGCGTGAGGTGCGGCCTGAATTCGCCGCGATCGAGCTCGACGCCGGCGTCTTTCACGGCGCCGCGTACCGCGTCGGCGACCGCGCGAAAATCATCCTCAGGACTGGCACCAACCCAACCCACCCGTGCGTGGCGCCGGTTGGGGAAGAAGCCGCCGCCGGACAGACGGCCTTCGAATCGCGGCACGGCTGCGAGTCGCGACTCGACGGCGGGTGTCAGCACGGGCAAGAGCGATTCCGGCTGTTCGCCAAGAAACGCGAAGGTGAGGTGCTGCGTCTCGGGACGGACCCAGGATGCCGAGGGAAGCCGGGACTTCACCTTCGCGACGCGGTCGTTGATCGCGCGGAGCTCGGGCTCCGGGAAGGAGGTGGCGATGAAGAGGCGCATGGATTGGACGGATGTGATTGTAGCTGTCAATCCGCCTGGCCTGCGAGAAACTCTGGCGTGAAGATCCGGGCGATCTCTTCTTCGCTGAGGATTTTTTTCTCGCGCAGGAGCTGCGGAATCGGCGTCCCGCTCTTCGCCGACTCCTTCGCCACCTCGGCCGCGCGCGCGTAGCCGATGATCGGATTGAGCGCCGTGGCCAGCGACGGTGAGCTGATGTAATACGCCTCGCACTGCGCGCGGTCGGCCTCGATGCCGCGAATGCATTTCTCGATGAAGACGGGCAGATAGTTCTTCAGGACCTCGATCGAGAAGAGGATCTCGAACGCCATCAGCGGCATCATCACGTTCAGCTCGAGCTGGCCGGCTTGCACGGCGTAGTCGATCGTCGTCGCGGAGCCGATGATGTGGAAGAGCACCTGGTTCATGCACTCGAGCATCGATGGGTTCACTTTGCCGGGCATCATCGAGGAGCCGGGCTGCACGGCCGGCAGCGTGATCTCGGCGAGTCCGGTCTGCGGTCCGGAAGCGAGGAGGCGCAGGTCGTTCGTGATGCGCGTCAGCTCCAGCGCCAGATTGCGCATCGCGCCGGACACTGCGGAGACAGGAAGCTGCGATTGCATGGCCTCGCGAAGATCGTCCGTCGGTACGAGATCGAGATTCGTGATCGCGTTCAGATTGCGAACGACGACGTGCCGGTAGCCGCGCGGCGCGTTCATTCCTGTTCCGACGGCGGTGCCGCCGATGCCGAGCGTGCGCAGCTCGGCGGCGCTGGCTTCGAGCAATCGCGTGGCACGCCGCGTGGCGGAGGCGTAGGCGCGAAACTCCTGGCCGAGCGTTAGCGGAACGGCATCCTGCAGATGCGTGCGGCCGGATTTGATCACGTCCGCGAACGCGTTGCCGCGACCGTCGAACGCCGCGGCCAACGCATCGAGTTGCGGCGTGAGATCGCGCAGCAAGAGCAACGTGGCGATGCGAATCGCCGTCGGGAACACGTCGTTCGTCGACTGCGCCATGTTCACGTGATCGTTCGGATGAATCGGTTTGTACTCGCCGAGTTGCCCGCCGAGCGAGACGTTGGCGAGATTGGCGATCACCTCGTTGCAGTTCATGTTGAATGACGTGCCGGCGCCGGCCTGGAAGACATCGACCGGGAAGTGTTTCCGATTGCCCTCGTCGTCGCCGAGGAGCCGGTCGCAGGCGCGCGCGATGGCATCGGAGAGCGCCGCGTCGAGCGTGCCGAGCTCGCGGTTCGCCAGCGCCGCCGCCCTCTTCAGAAGAATGAACGAGCGGATGAAAACCGGATGCGCGCGCAGTCCGCTGATTGGATAGTTCTCGACCGCCCGCTGCGTTTGCGCACCGTAAAGCGCGTCATCAGGAACCTGGACTTCGCCGAGGGTGTCGCGTTCGGTGCGGCTGTTCATGTCCGTGACGGTAGCAAAAGACGTGACTCTTGCCGCGATTCGGCGCCCATGATACTTATTGTTAGATATGAAACGAGCCCTCCTGACCACGTTAATCGTCGTTTGCGCATCATCAGCATTCGCAGGTGACGCCGCTACTGATCGCCTTCTCCTTCCTGTTTTCTTCTCCAGCGCCGGGAACTACGGCTCGCATTGGGTCACGGAGGTGGTGGCGTACAACGCCAGTGATTCCTTCATGTCGTACACGTATCCGCTATTTGAGCAAGCGCCGTTCTGTACCTGCATTCCGGGAACCGGTGTCCTGCCGCCGCGCAGCCGGAATGCACTTCAGACATTGCAGCAAAGCAGCACGGGGCTATGGATCGAGATACCGAAGGCCGCAGGACCAGAGGATGTGCAGTGGTCGGCGCGGATCCGCGATACCACGCGCGAAGCGGCCAGCGCAGGAACGGAGATTCCCCTCGTCCGGCAGAGCGATTTTTACTCAACCGTCGTGGCATTGCCGCGCGTGAATACCGATCAGCGTTTTCGCTCGACGCTACGGGTCTATGGCGCTCGTGACGGAGGTGACGGCGACGTTGTGTCGGTGCGGATCTACGATGCCCGCAACACCTTCCAGGCCCTGGTTGATACCTCGCTCACATTGCATGCGGAACCGGTACAACCATCGAGCGCCTTTTACCTGCCGCCGCGGCCGGAGTTCGCGATGATCGGTGACCTGGTGGCAGCGTATCCCCAGCTCGCAAGCGTGCCCGAGATTGCCATCGAGCTTCGTCCGGCCGGAGGCACATCGCCGATCTGGGCCTTCGTGTCGACCACGAACAACGACACGCAGCAGGTAACGCTGGTAACACCACAGAAATGAGCGGCGCAAGGGGTCGTTAGGACTCAGAGGTCACCATAAAAGCGGTAGCCGCTGCCGCCGGCCGGCTTCGCGGCATCCATCGCCTTGCCGGCGCGCACCGTCAGCGCTTCGGTCGAGTTTCCATCGAGTGGATGCATGCTCACGCCGGCACTCACGCTGACCATTGCAAGAGCCGAGTAGGCCTTCGCTTCGCCTCGCAAACGGTGGCGCGCCCGGTCAACGAGCTTTCATCGCTTCGAGCCGCGCCTTCGAATCCTCGAAAACGTTTTTGTGCAGCGATTGGCCGTGCGCATCCATCGTGACGATGGCCATGAAATCTTCGACCCAAAGATGCCAGATCGCTTCGGGCGATCCGAGGTCCATCCAATCGACGCCATCGACGCGCTTGATCGATGCGGCGCAAACCTGCGCGGCACCGCCGATGGCGTGCATGTAAACCGCGCCGTATTCTTTGCACGCGGCCAGCGTCTTCTCGCCCATCCCGCCTTTGCCGATCACGCCCCGAATCTTGTAGTCGCGCATGACTTCCCATTGGTAAGGCTCTTCGCGGGATGACGTGGTTGGCCCGGCAGCCTTGCAGATCCACTGATCGCCTTCTTTCACCATCACCGGACCGCAGTGATAAATGATCTGCCCTTCGAGATCGACCGGCGGCTTCGTGCCTGTGTGAATGCGATGGTGAACGGCGTCACGGCCTGTGTAGAGACGGCCGGTGATATTGACGGTGTCGCCGACGTGGAGCGAGCGGATGGTTTGTTCGTCGATGGGGGTGGTGAGTTTTACGAGGGCCATTGAACTGTTGAATGTTCAATGGTGAATGTTGAATGTTGAATGAGAACCCACTCCGGAAGGGCATTTAACATTCAACGCTCAACATTCAACATTGAACATTTCGTTTCTCCTTCAATACAACCACTCCGTCACATTGCCATTGAGGTCTAGTTGCGCGCCCCGCCGCCGGTATGCCCAGCACATGTACGCGATCGAGACGAAGAACGACGCCGGAAGACGATTGAGTTTTCCGATCTTGCACGCCAGCAGCGTGGTCTTACCGCCGAAGCCCATCGGTCCGATGCCTGACTGATTCGCTTTCTCGACGACGCGCTCCTCGAGATCCGCGAGCACCGGATCGGGATTGGTGTCGTCGAGCAGACGAAGAAGCTGCTCCTTGGCAAATCCGTAGCCGGTGCCGCGGTCGCCGCCGATGCAGACGCCGAGGATGCCGGGTCCGCAGCCTTGGCCTTGAGCCTGAAGAACGCAATCGAGAATGGCGTTCTCGACGCCATTGAGATCGCGGTTACCGAGGTCGGGGTGAGGGAGCGAGTATTGCGCGTTCATGTTCTCGCAGCCGCCGCCTTTGAGCATCAGCTTCACTTCGACGTGAGGCTCGCGCCACTGGTGAAAATGAAAGACGGGCGAGCCCGGGCCGGTGTTGTCGCCGGTGTTCTTGCCCGTGATGCTGTCGACGCTGTTCTGCCGCAGATAGCCTTTCTTCGTCGCCTCGCGAACGGCTTCGGTGGCGATCTCTTCGAACGCAAGCTGGTCGTAACCGGCAGGCGTATGAACATAGAAAAGGATCGTTCCGGTGTCCTGGCACAGCGGCAGCGAGCTGTCGCGCGCCAGCCCGATGTTGCATCCGATGACGTTCAATGCGACGTCAGCATTCGATCCTTCGACCTCATTCTTGCGCGCTCCGGTGACGGCGCGCACGACATCGTCCGGCAATTGCGTCGAGGTGCGGCGGATCAATTCGAGGGTGGATTCGAAGAGCGTCGCTTCGGGTGAGATACGTTCGAGATTCTGCGCGGTCGCGCTCATGGGGTTCTCCGTTGCGAAGTGTATCGGATTGGACTCGACTGCTGTCGCTTTCCGGCTCCGGGTCCCGCGGACACCTCACAGCATGGTAAGCATGTCTCTGATCTCGTGCCTTGGAAACCCTCGAAACACGGAGGGGAATGCGGCTCGCAGGACCACGGGTGCCAGCCGTGATAGTCGCGCGCGGCCCAGCCATTCTCGAATCGAAAGAATTTTTGTGCGCCGCGCGCAACAATCCTCGAACAACCGCTCGTAGCGCTGGCCGGCGTGTCTCGCGTAGATCGCCGCCAATTCGCGCTGGCGCCGTTGGCCGCCGGTCGCGCTTTTGTGTGTCGCGTGCATCCGGTAAACCGCCAGGTAGCGATCGTCGGGCGTTAGTACAACACCCTGCTTCCGGGCGCGCAGCAACCAATCCCAGTCGAAGGCGAACGTGAGCGATTCATCGAGCGAACCGGTCTGCGTCCACGCCCGTCGAGTCCAGAACGCACTCGGTTGGATGATGTAGTCAGCGAGCGCGAGATTCATCTCCCGATGCATGCGCATAACATCGCTGCCGCGGACTCGCTTCTGATCCTCAACGAGATGCGTGCAGTTGCCGAAGCGAACTTCGGCTTTGTCGGGATCAAGAGCGCCGCCGATGTACGACAGAGCTCCCGGCAGGTACGTGTCATCCGAGTTCAGCCAGGCCAGGATGTCGCCCGTCGCGCGCGCGAACGCCCGATTGATTGCCGCAGCCTGTCCGTTGTCTTTCTCGCTCACCCACCAAGCCAGTTGCTGCTCGTACTTCCTGATGATCTCGACGCTGCCGTCGTTGCTGCCGCCGTCGAGAATGATGTACTCGAGATTGGGATAGTCCTGCCCGAGGACGGAGAGGATAGTCTGCTCGAGAAAGGCCGCCTGATTCAGTGAAGGGGTGACGACGGTGATCCGCGGAAGAGTCATCGCGTCAGAGCTCCGAATGCGATTCGGTCACCAGTGGATGACGGTTAAGCCTCGGATGTAGTCGAATCCGCCATCATTTGTAAGAAGGGGGAGCTGGTGCTGAATGCAGAGGGCTGCAATCCAGAAATCATTGACTTTAGAGGCGGTGAGAGAGGATGCGCTTCGCGAAGCTTCCGCTCGGATCTTCCCGTATACCTTTGCGGTCTCGACATCCGGAATCAGCGGCGGCCACCGTTTGATGACCCGAGCGATGCTTGAACGATGATGTTCTGGCCGATCGCTGCGCGACGCGCCGTAATAAAGCTCGCCGATGACGGTCAGCGGAACAAGAACCTCCTCCGCCTCGTCCAGTTGCGCCGGATACTCGTGATCGAGTCGGAGGTAGTCGACCACGGCGTTCGTGTCGACGGCGAGACGGTCGATCACTTCTTCACATGCTCGATTGGAAACGCCTCTTCGATCACTCGCGCGAACTCTTCGCCTTCTTCGCCCGAGAGTAATCCGCGAAGATCGCTCCAAGGCCTGTTCCCCTCGGCATGATGAACGATGATCGAAACCTTTTCGCGGTCGGCGAAACCTTCCAGCGGTTCGAGCAGACGAATGCTATGTGTCGCGTCGTCGTATTCAGCGTTGAGAACCTTGCTCATGAACTTTATTCTACGACGGCGACGCAACTCTGGGAAAACGTAACGATTCCGCGGCCCTGGTTTTCGCTCGGTAGGGGCTCCTCGCAC
>DATAMS010000143.1:0-3272 GCA_036260495.1 Thermoanaerobaculia bacterium | reverse complement strand
GGATGACGTTCTTCGGGATCGTGAAGAGCGCACGATTCCGTTCGCTCAACGTGAGGACATTCAGCCGCTGGTAAGTCGCCGAATCCGGACGGTTGTCGTACAACGCCCAGCGAAAAAAACCGCTGATGATCGCAATCCGATCGTCCTGAATCTTGTGCATGGCCCAGCCGCGAATGGATCCGGGACGCAGGGTGACCATGTACGAGCACACCAGCGGATCGGAATGCACGCCCCAGTCGTCCCGGTAAAGCTCCACGAGCTCTCCCCGCTTGTCTTCATGCGGCGGAAGCCTGCGCAAGACGACTCCTTCGATGAGCGGCTCGATGCGATCGCCGGCCGCCGTGACCGAAGGGGCGTCCTGTGTGGGCTCGAGTGCGAGAGTCATGTTCGATCGTCCTTTCAAAGCCCGGTCGCGATTACTCATCGCGATCGTTCCATAGTAGGACAAGCGGAACTGAACCGCTCAATCGGGTTCGAAGCGCATTACGTGGGCCGCTGCGCCTCGCTCAGCCACTTCACCATTTTCGGATCGCGATGATCGAAGAAGCTGCTGGTGCCGGTGTCGAGCGTTGCGATGGAGCTCATTTCGTCCGGCGTGAGCTCGAAATCGAAGACGTTGAAGTTCTCTGCCATACGCTTCGCGTGAACCGATTTCGGAATGGCCACGACACCGCGTTGCGTCAACCAGCGGACGATCACTTGCGCGATGCTCTTGCCATGTTTCTCGCCGATCGATCGCAACAGCGCGTTATGAAAGATGTCGTTCTTCCCCTCGGCGAATGGTCCCAATTCTGCTCGCGCCCGTCAGCCCCTCCGCGCTTTCTCGATCGTGGCGACGTCGATCTTCTTCATCGGCATCATCGCTTCGAAGGCACGCTTTGCCTCATCGCCACCAGCCGCGAGCGCGTCAGTCAGCACGCGTGGGGTGATTTGCCAGGAAAGTCCCCAGCGATCTTTGCACCAGCCGCATTGGCTTTCCTGCCCGCCATTGTTGACGATCGCGTTCCAATAGCGGTCCGTCTCTTCCTGATCGTCCGTCGCGACCTGGAACGAAAAAGCCTCGCTGTGCTTGAACGTGGGGCCGCCGTTGAGACCGAGACAAGGAATGCCAAGAACGGTGAACTCCACCGTCAGGTCATCGCCCTTCTTTCCGCCAGGGTAGTCGCTGGGCGCCTTGTGAACGGCGGTCACTTTGCTATCCGGAAACGTTGCTGCATAGAAGCGCGCCGCCTCGGCCGCATCGTTGTCGTACCAGAGACAGATCGTGTTCTTTGACTTCATGTTTGTTCTCCCCTTGCCTTCGATCGGTTGCGCTGATGGCCAGCTCATCAACAGACATCGCCGTCCAGCATCCCCACGTGCTCTTCGCCGAAGTATGTGAATCAGATGTTATCAGCGCATCATAGAGCGCATGGATATCAGCGTGATCGTGACGTGCCACGAACCTTACCGTAAGTGGCTCCCAGGGGTGCTCGCAAGCATCGACGTGCAGAGCGCCCGCATTTCGGAGAAGGTGATCGCATTCGACAACTGTACTCCACCACCACTTCCAGATTCATGGCTGACGATACATGGCACGTGGGGGAATCCGGCCGACGCGCGGAATGCCGGAATGTCCATGACTCGGGCGCCATGGCTGATCTTCTGGGACGCAGACAACATCATGCCTCAGGACTACGTCGCCGCCATGCACCGAGTGATCGCCAATGCAGAGCGCGACGTCGGGATCATCTATCCCGATCTCATGTACTGCAAAACGGATCTAACGCCGATCCGTTTCAGTCAGCAGGCATCGTGGAATTACTGGAAGATGAGGGTCGATAACTGCGTCGACACCGCATCGGCATGGCGCCGCAGTGCGGTCGCCACTGTCGGCGGGTGGCAGAACCGGTGCAACATCGAGGACTTCGCACTCGCACTCGATGTGACCGGCGCTGGATGGCGAGCCAAACGCCTCGAGGGCCCGCCCGTGATGATGCGGGAACACGAGCAGAGCAGGGTAGCGACGCTTCAACGTGAAGGAACGCTCGGCGGTGCGTTTTGGAGCTCGTGTTCGCTTGCTGTCGTAACCTTGTTCGGAGGACGACTAGGAGCTCTCGATCGCTGGTCCAAATTCTTATTGACAGCAGATCTCCCTCACAATACTTCGTTGTATGTAGTCGATGACACCGGGCGGCAACACTTTCGCCCGAGGCTGTTCTCGCATCTGGCAGAGCTCCTGCGCCGGCGATCCTTCGCGCACGTCGACATCGTACCATTTACGATTCCGGGGCGCTTACCGGCGACGGACGTACCCTTCGAAGAGGAACGTCATCTGCGCATCGCGACACTTTACGCGCGGGTTCTGCCGAGGGTTACCGAGGATCTTGTTCTGACGTTCGAAGATGACATCGTTTCCACGCCCACCGCAGCAAAGGCACTGGCGGAGGAACTGTTTCGCAGCCCCAACGGCTCCTGCGGCGCAGTTGCCGCCGCGTATACGCTTCGTGGGCATCCTCAATTGGTATGTGCCGGCCTCGGAAACGGATCGAGTTGGGGAAATGCTCCGGCGTGGCGTTCGGTGCCGCATGAAGCCATCGAGATTCCATACGTTGGAGGCGCTTTCACACTCTGGGCCTCGTATGCAGTTCGACGCGCGCCGGTTATGTTCGATGCAGATCGCGAGCTGGGCTGGGACGCTATGCTCTGCGAGTTCATTCGACAACGCGGTTTTAGCGTCCGGCTGCATGGCGGGGTTCGCCTTCGGCATTTGACTCGACTTCAGGAGGAGGGATGGATAACTGAGGATTATCGGTGACCGACTTCCGACTGGTAACAAGCGAGTTGACACCCAAAGTCACTCCGCTGCTGTTTAATTACGAGTCGCAAACGGCTCATCTTCTCCAGACTCTCGGTGCGAAACGAGCGTGGAGCGGCGTCAACGTCGTTACGATTACCTCTCCGTACGATGTTCTCGCCGAGCGGGTCCTGCTGCACGCTTCCCAGCTTCTTCCTTCTCTCATCGAAAGCGACGTTTTCCTATTCTGGTATCGCCTCTATCCCGGCTCGTCCGTCATCGGAATCCTTCATCATTTCCGAAATTTTCTGATCGACGCCTGGCGCAGCGGCTCGCAAACGCACCCGAATGAGCTTGCGGTACTCAGTTTCGACGATCCCGAATTACTGACTGTCTCGAACCTTACCAGCGTCATTCGTTCTCTCCTTCCGCGACTGACCTCCACGTCGGTGGTCGCGGTCGTGGAAGTTGTCGACTCGGTGTCTGCATCCGATTT
>DATAMS010000140.1:0-2766 GCA_036260495.1 Thermoanaerobaculia bacterium | reverse complement strand
GGCTAGAACCGTTTCACGCGGAGGCGCGGAGAGGCGGAGGTATTTCTCCCGCGACCTCCGCGTCTCCGCGTGAAACGCTTTTGATTTTGGAGCGTACAACTAACTTCCCAACACTCGCAGCGTCCAAGTGATCCGAGGAGGAGTTATGAAGATCGTGCGCGTCGTGGCCGTCCTCGCGGCTGTTGCTTTGTCTGTCGTCCTGTTCCCCAACCTGCAGGCGCTTCCGTATTTCGGGCTCGTACTGCCGCCGGCACCGCCAACGCCGCCTACACCTCCGGCGCCTCCCGCAGTACCGGCGATGTCGTCGATCGATGTCGTGCCGGAGCCGCCGGAGCCACCAGAGCCGCCAACTCCGCCTGAGCCGGTCGAGATGGCGTCGGCGGTTTCAATCGATCTGGATGCGCCCGAAGCACCTGAAGAGCGCCCGAGGCTCCTGAGGCCTGGGAAGACCGCGATGACGACGCGAAATACGTCCTCTCCTTCGGCGACATGAACGTCGTCAACGGCGACGGCGACACGAACTTCGAACACCTTCGCCACGCCTATGGCCGCAACTTTTTCTGGTTCCGGCACGATGGCGCGGCGTACGTCATTCGCGACGCAGAAAAAGTGCGGGAGCTGGCCGAGCTTTATCGTCCGCAAAGTGAGCTCGGACGCGAGCAGGGCGCACTTGGCCGTAAGCAAGGTGCGCTTGGCCGGCAGCAGGGAGAGCTCGGACGCCGGCAAGGCGAACTGGGACGCGAGCAGGCTCGCATTGGCGTGGAACAGGCGCGACGCGCTTTTCGCGATGACGATGACGACCCGGCGCTCGCCGCGCGCCGTCGCGAACTGGAACGGAAGGAACGCGATCTCTCGCGCAGACAGGACGAGCTCGGCCGCGAGCAGGCAGCACTCGGTCGCGAACAGTCCAAACTCGGCGAACAGCAATCACGCCTCGGCCGGCGTCAGTCCGAGTTGAGCCGCGAGATCGAGCACAAACTGCAGCCAATGATTCGCGAGTTGATCCGCAAAGGCGTCGCCGAACGAGCGCGTTAGCGGGAGTCGGGGGTCGGGTGTAGGGAGTCGGAGAAAAACCGACCGAGAGAACGCTGCGTCCCGGCCGGCTTGCTCGCGGGCGGCGCCTGCGTTTGTACACCTCTCGCAGTATGCTTGCGCGCCAATCCGGAGGCTGCATCCAATGATTCTTCGTCGTCGCTCCATCTTCGTCATTGCTCTTGCGCTCGCGCCTCTTGCACTCGCGGTCACGCCCGCGAAGACCACGGCCGTCGCGCCGATCGACTACAAACATCGCTCGCTCGCGAATGGGCTCGAGGTCTATTCGATCGAGAATCACGCCACGCCGACGGTCTCGATTCAGGTGTGGTATCGCGTCGGTTCGAAGAACGATCCGGAAGGGCGCAGCGGTTTCGCGCATCTCTTCGAGCACATCATGTTCAAGGCCACCGCGCACATGAAGTCGGAGATGCTGGACCGGCTCACCGAAGACGTCGGCGGGATGAACAACGCGTACACGCATCCCGATCGAACCGTCTACTACGAGATCGTTCCGTCGAACTACTTGCAGACGTTGCTCTGGGCGGAAGGCGAGCGCCTCGGGTCGCTCAAGATCGACGAGGCCACGTTCAAGTCGGAGCGCGACGTCGTCAAAGAAGAGTACCGGACGCGCGTCCTGGCGCCGTCGTACGGCCGGCTGAGCTACGCCATTACGAAAGACTCCTTCGCCGTACATCCGTATCGCCGTCCGGGCATCGGCTCGATCGAAGAGCTGGACGCGGCGACGGTTCCCGATGTCACGGCATTCCACGCGACCTACTACCGCCCCGACAACGCCGTCGTCATCGTCGCCGGCGATTTCGATCCCAAGCAGCTCGACACCTGGGTGGACCGCTACCTCGGAACGATCCCGAAACCGTCGACGCCGATTCCGCGCGTCACCGTGCAGGAGCCGGCGCGCACCGAAGAGAAGCACTTCGAGGAACATGGCGCGAACGTGCCGCTGCCGGCCGGCGCGCTGACGTGGCTGATCCCCTCGGCACGAAGCGACGACGCCGAACCGCTGGAGCTTGCCGCGACGATCCTCTCTGACGGCGACTCGTCGCGCCTCCATCAATCGCTCGTCTATCGCCAGCAGTTGGCGCAAAGCGCGTTTGCGTCGGCCAATTTGCAGGAAGACGTCAGCCTCTTCACCGCTCGCGCGATCATGGCCAGCGGGAAGAAGCCGGAGGATGGCATCGCCGCGCTGCGCGAAGAGATTGCCGCGCTGGCTGCGAAGCCGGTCACCGCCGCGGAGCTTGAAAAGGCGAAGAACCTCATCATCACCTCGGCACTGCGCGAGCGCGAAACGAACGACGGCAAAGCCGGCGCGCTCGGTGAAGCGATCACGCAGAATCATGATGCGACATACGTGAACCGCGGTCTGGCGCGCCTGCAAGCCGTGAGCGCCGCCGATGTGCAGCGCGTCGTCAAGAAATACCTGATCGACGGGAAAGCCGTCGTCATCACCTACACCTCGGAGGCGAAATGAAGAGCGCCCGTGTCATCAGCGTCATCGCCGCTTCGATGTTCGTGATCGAGACCGCTGCCATCGCGCAGGTCGAGACCACGCCTCCGCCGCCCGCCGCACCGCGCGAAGTGCAGATCCCGAAGCCAGCCGAAAAAACGCTCGCCAACGGATTGCGCGTCATCGTCATCGAGAAACATGGCGTGCCGCTCGTCGCCGCGCGCATGCTGATCAAGAACGGCGGCGAAGCCGATCCCGCTTCACTG
>DATAMS010000128.1:0-13267 GCA_036260495.1 Thermoanaerobaculia bacterium | reverse complement strand
CAATGTTGGGTGTTGAATGTTGAATGAACCGCGATCTCCGCGATCTTCTGAATTTCGCGATCTTCAGCAATCCCGTTTCATTCAACACTCAACATTAAACAGTCAACATTCAACATTTCGGTTTTCAACCGAGGCCCGGCCGCGATGACCGGACCTCGTCGATCACTAAGAACACTTACCGCCAGTACCCCCGCACCCAAACCCAATCCCGATGCGCGCGGATGTAGTGGCCGGGGATCCAGACCGCGCCGCGATACGGGGCGACGCCGATCACTTCCACGCGCGGACGCGGAGCGACGAGGACGGCTCGCGTCGCGCAGCCGGACGCGAGCGTTGCGCCCGCCAGCAACACAACAGCGATGATTTTCTTCATGGTTTGCACCTTCCTTTTGACTGCTGGAGAAGAGACGCGTGCTCAAGCGGTAGCGTTGACGCATTAACATCTGTGTAACGGGACCTCGCTCGTCCACTACGTTTTGCTTTACGGCATCCCGCTGATCTTCGTCAACGTGCTGCTCGAGCAATTGGGCGTACCGGTACCGGCGGTGCCCGCGCTCATCGTGGCGGGCGCGTTGTCGCGCGACGGGAAGTTGTCGTCGACGCACGTATTGCTTGCGGCGCTGATCGCTTCCCTCATCGCCGACTACATCTGGTTCCTTCTCGGGCGCCGCTTCGGCTATCGAATTCTGCGGACGCTTTGCCGCATCTCGCTTTCACCCGATTCGTGCGTGAGGGATACCGAAGCGAGGTTTGAGCGATGGGGAATGAAGTCGCTGCTCATCGCTAAATTCATTCCGGGATTCTCGACGGTCGCGCCGCCGCTGGCGGGAGCATCGGGACGCAGCACGCTTGCCTTCGTGATTTACGACGGCATCGGCGCGCTGCTCTGGGCAGGCAGCGCGGTTGCGGCCGGCCGCGCGTTTCATCGCGCCATCGATCGCGTCCTCCTCGCCCTCGAAAACCTCGGATGGTGGGCGCTCATCATCGTCGGCTCGCTGCTGGTGCTCGTGATCGTGGTCAAGTGGTCGCAGCGCATCCAGTTCATCAAGCAGCTCCGTACGGCGCGCATTCAGCCGCAGGAGCTGAAAGCGATGCTCGACCGCGGCGAGTTGCCGGTGGTGCTTGACGTCCGCACGCCCGGCGCGCGCCGGCACGACCCGCGCGCCATCCCCACCGCGATTCTGGCGCTTCTCAGCGACATCGACGCACAACTCCGCGATCTGGCACCCCATCAGGAGGTGGTGCTGTACTGCACGTGACCAAACGAAGCCTCAGCCGCCCGTGTGGCGCGCATGCTGATCGACAAGGGATACACGAAGGTGCGGCCGCTCGCGGGTGGGCTGGATGGTTGGATCGACGCCGGCTTTCCGGTAGAGGATCTTTGAGAGAGCAGAGATCAGAGACAAGCAGACATCAGTGGATCAGTCGATTCGTGATTTGGCGATCAGGGCTGATCCACTGATCCACTAATCGACTAATCGACCAATCCCCTGATCTCTGATCTCTAATCCACTGATCACTGCCTCCCCGGCACGCCCCGTGCACTTTTCCGGCTCTGCAATGACCATCACCGAAACGGCGCGGGACACGTTTCTGGCCCCGGAAACCAGGGATTTCTACATCGACTCAATGCGGGTCATGCGCGACGGCGGCGTGCCGTTTCTTGTGGGCGGCGCCTATGCATTTGCGCGCTACACGGGGATCGAGCGTCACACCAAGGACTTCGACGTTTTCATCCGGCGCGAAGATTTTCCGAAGGCGAAGAAGGTCTTCGAAGCGGCCGGGTACAAGTCGGAGCTCAACTTTCCGCATTGGCTGGGAAAGGCGATCAAGGGTGACGACTTTGTCGATCTGATCTTCAGCGCCGGCAATGGCGTCGCCGTCGTCGACGAGCTTTGGTTCAACTTCGCGGTCGACGACGAAGTGTTCGGCGTCGATGTGAAGCTGATTCCTGCCGAAGAGATGATCTGGTCGAAAGGTCTGATCATGGAGCGGGAGCGCTTCGATGGCGCCGACGTCGCGCACGTTCTTCTCGCCACCGGCGACCGGCTCGATTGGCGTCGTCTGATCGATCGCTACGGCAAACATTGGCGCGCTCTCTATGCCCATCTCGTTCTCTTCGGGTTCAGCTATCCGTCGGAGCGCTCGCGGATTCCGGCGTTGGTGATGACGGAGTTGAATGCGCGCATCGCGGACGAAACCAATCAGCCCGACGCAGCTGAGAAGATCTGCTACGGCACGATCCTCTCGCGCCAGCAGTACCTCGCCGACATCAACGATTGGGGATACAAGGACGGGCGCCTGCGGCCGGTCGGCAACATGTCGGCCGAAGAGATCGCGCAGTGGACCGCCGGAATCGAAGTGGATGGAAGCAAATGAAAGAGACGCTTCGCATCGCCGCCGTGGCCGACATTCACGTCAAGAAGACGGGACAGGGCAGCCTGCAATCGCTCTTTGCTGCCGCGACCGAACAGGCTGACGTTCTCCTTCTTTGCGGCGACCTCACGGATTACGGGCTGGTCGAGGAAGCAAAGGTTCTGGCGAAAGAGATCACCACCTCGCTCCGCATCCCCGTCATTGGCATCCTCGGCAACCACGACTTCGAATCGGGCAAACAGGATGACGTCATGCGAATCATGACCGACGCCGGCGTGACGATGCTCGACGGCCACTCGCACGAAATCGAGGGTGTGGGCTTTGCCGGCGTCAAAGGCTTCGGCGGCGGTTTCGGACGGCGGCAGCTCGGCGCCTGGGGCGAGGACATCATCAAGAAATTCGTTCACGAGACCATCGAAGAGGCGCTCAAACTCGAACAGGCGCTGGCCAAGCTGCGGACGCCGCAGAAGATTGCTGTGATTCATTACGCGCCGATCCACGCTACCGTCGTTGGGGAACCCGAGGAGATCTATCCGTTTCTCGGGTCGTCGCGTCTGGAAGAGCCGATCGACCGTTATCGCTGCAACGCCGTCTTTCACGGCCACGCGCACCGCGGCTTTCTGGAAGGGCGGACCAAGGGCAACGTGCCTGTCTACAACGTGGCCATGCCGCTACTCCTTGCGGACGACGGAAACAGGCAGCCCTTCCGCGTGATCGAAGTGCCGGTCGGAGCCCCCGCGGCAGTCTGACGGAACTACAATTCGCCTATGCAACACGCCGCATTTCCGGACGGATTGAGCCGCGACCGGCTCATCGAGTGGTATCGAGAAAGCCGCAAGGTGACGCGCGCGCTGTTCACCATTCCGACCGAAGACGCGTATTACGACCGGCCGATCCGACTGCGCAATCCGATCGTGTTTTACGAAGGACACCTTCCTGCCTTCGACGTCAATACGCTGATCAAACTGGCGCTGCAGCGCGAGGGGCTCGACTCCGAATTCGAGACGTTGTTCGCGCGGGGCATCGATCCTGAAAATGAGGAGGCGGCGAAAACGCCCACCGATTTCTGGCCGTCGCGCGCCGAGGTTCAGGCGTATGGAAGCAATGCCCACGAACAGATCATCCGGGTGTTGTGCGACGGACCAATCGATGACGGTCGCGTGCCGCAGCGGCGTAACGCGGAGGCCGCGTTCACGATCATCGAGCACGAGTTGATGCATCAGGAGACGTTGCTCTACATCTTTCACGAGCTGCCGTACGAGCGAAAGAACGCAATCGCTCCGCTGCGCAGCGGCAGAACGCCGCGGCCTTCGTCGACGGTGATCAAAGACATGGTTCGCATACCCGCTGGCGACGCAACGCTCGGCGCGGATGGGACTGCGTTTGGATGGGACAACGAGATCCCGCAGGTGCGCGTCGCGGTCCCCGAATTCGCGATCGATCGGCACAACGTCACCAATGGCGACTACCTCGAGTTCGTCCGCGCGACCGGCGCCGATGCGCCGCACTTCTGGCTGCAACGCGGGGACGAATGGTACTGGCGAGGAATGTTCGATCTCACGCCACTTCCGCTCGATTGCCCGGTGTACGTCACGTTCGAAGAGGCTAGTGCCTACGCGGCGTGGCGGGGCAAACGGCTGCCGGCTGAAGCGGAGTATCACCGTGCCGCGTTCGGGACGTCGGGCGGGGACGAGCGCGCGTTTCCGTGGGGCCAAGAATTGCCGGATCCGAGCCGCGGAAACTTCGGATTCGCGAACTGGGACACTGTACCGATCGGTTCCTATCCGGATGGAATCAGCGCCTGGGGCGTTCACGATCTGATCGGCAATGGCTGGGAGTGGACTTCATCGCTCTTCGAACCTTTCCCCGGTTTCGCGCCGATGTCGTCGTATCCCGTGTACTCCGCTGACTTTTTCGACGAGAAGCACTACGTGTTGAAAGGTGCGTCGCCTGCGACCGCTCCGGAGCTCATCAGGCGCAGCTTCCGGAACTGGTACCGGCCCGCCTACCCGTACATCTACGCGACATTCCGTTGCTGCGCTTAGCGATCGCCAAATCAGTCGGACTCATGCGAATCATCGTTCGTTAAGGCAGTCTCTGCCTCAGAAATGCGCACGATTAGTGCAGCGTCGTCGCTTCATGGAAACGATGACACTCACCCAAACCTACAAGCCGAAAACGTTCAACCTCTCGGGGCTGCCCGGCATCTCTGACAAGACTCTGGAGATGCACTTCAAGCTCTACGAAGGCTACGTGACGAACACGAATCTCCTCACCGAAAAGATCGCGGCCATTCTCGAAGATGGGCGCGTCGACAAAGAGGAGATGCCTGCCTACTCCGAGCTGACGCGGCGCCTCGGCTTCGAATACAACGGCATGGTTCTGCACGAGTACTACTTCGGAAACATGAAGCGCAACGCCGGCGACAACGCTCCCCGAGGCAGCAAGTTCCGCGCGGCAATCGAACGGAGCTTCCCGAGCTTCGAGATCTGGAAAACCGACTTCACAAGCGTCGGCAAAATGCGCGGCGTCGGCTGGGCCATCGCGTATCTCGATCCAACCGCGGGGCGAATCTCGAATCACTGGATCGAGCTGCACGAAAACGGCAACGTCGCCGGCTTCGTCCCGTTGCTCGTGATGGACGTCTGGGAGCACGCCTACCTGCTCGACTACAAGCCAGCCGATCGACCGAAATACATCGAGGCGTTCCTGGCGAATGTCGATTGGGACGCGGTCGAAAAGCGGATGGTGTAGCAATTACTGCGCTTCGCGAACCTGCAGCTCCGCCGGCTCGGCAATCGCCTGGCCATGAATCTCGACGGTCCCCTTGCGCTCCAGCTTTCCCCAGCCGGTGCGCATACCGGAGACCGCGGTCTTGATCGATTTGAGGACGACGGCGTACATCAACTGGCGGTAGAGAAAGCGCTGCCAGAAGAGCCAGACCAGGACCTTCGGATCTTCGCGATCGAGTTTGTAGGCGATCAGCGATCCGATCAGCTCCATGACGAAGAAAAACGCGTACATGAAACCGATGAGATAGAGCGATGAGAGTGCGCCGGGCAGCGGTTGCCAGTCTCCGGCGAGACGTCCGCGCATCCAGGCGCGCACGACGCCGGCGATCGACCAGAGAATCTGCAGATCGATCAACGGCGACAGCACTTGGAACGCAACCTGGAAAAGCCACAGCGCAGGCAGCATGACACGGCCGAACCACCCGTAGCGGCCGACAGCGCGCCGATGCTTCCACAACGATTGCAGTGTGCCGAAGGCCCAGCGGAACCGTTGCTTGAACAACGCCCGGAAGCTATCGGGCGCCTCGGTGTATCCGACCGCGGCGGATTCCGTTTCGATGCGCCAGCCGATGCGTCGGATGCGCCACGTGAGGTCCATATCCTCGGCCATCGTGTCAGTCGAGTAGCCACCCGCCTGCAGGATGGCCTCGCGGCGCCAGGCGCCGACGGCTCCCGGAACGACCGTCACGGAGTTGATGATCGCGTAGGCGCGCCGGTCGAGATTCTGGCTCGTCACATACTCGATCGATTGCCAGTGCGTGAGCGGATTCATCCTGTTGCCGACCTTCACGTTGCCGGCGACGGCGCCGACGAGCGGGTCGGCAAAATGGCGCACCAGCTTCTCGATCGTGTCGCGGGCGAAGAGCGTGTCGGCGTCGAGAGCGATGATGATCTCGCCGGTGGCCATGGCGATGCCGAGGTTGAGCGCGGAGGCTTTGCCGCCGTTGGGTTGGACGAGAAGCGTGACCGCGTCGCCAAAGTTCGAGCGCACTTCGTCCGCGGTGCCGTCGGATGAGCCATCATCGACGACGATGATCTCGAGCGGAGCGTAGTTGTTCTCTAGCACCGCACGAATCGTCCGGGCGATCACGGTTGCTTCATTGAACGCAGCGATGACGACGCTGACGGCCGGCCTGACGGATTCGTCAAATTGGCGATGACGTTCACGCCACTTCGCGATCAGAGCGAGAACGGTCACAAAGACGATGCGTGCGGTTCCCAGAATGATCGCCGTGATGAACGCGACGCCAAGAAAGAGCTCGAAGAGGTAGATGACTTCGAACACGATCCGGTCATTCGCAGCCATCAGCGTATCGGCTGGATTCACCGGAGGATTGACTCGATCGCGGGTCGAATCAATGAGCGCCGAGACCGGCACGAACGTGTAGCCTCGCTTGTGGAGCTCGTTCACGAGGATCGGGATCAGCCTCACGGTTTCGGTGCGGTCACCGCCGCCGTCGTGCAGGAGAATGCAACTGCCGTGTTCTCCTCCCTCCAATTGCGCCAGGGCGGTCCGGAACATGTCGTCCGCGTTGCGGTGATGGATCGTGCCGTCCGGCATCAGCTCTTCGGTGTTCCAGTCCTGCGTGTCGATGAACTCCAGAACGGTGATGTAGTTGAGACTGGATGCGAGCTCAATCGGCTTGACTTCCATCGCTGCAGTCGGCTCGGCGTCTGCGTTGTACGGCGGGCGGAAGAGCAGCGTGGATCGGTGTAGAAGGCTCTGAAAAACGCGCTGCGTCGCGTTCAACTCGAGGCGAGCCTCCTGTCGCGAGATCACGCCGATGTTGGGATGCGTGTAGGAGTGATTCCCGATCTCGTGTCCCTCATTCCAGATGCGTCTGACCAGATTGGGGTAGCGCTCGGCGTTCTGGCCGATGAGGAAAAATGTCGCCGGAACGTGCAGCGCTTTCAGCTCGTCGAGAATGTCGGATGTGTACGGGCTGGAAGGACCGTCGTCGATCGTCAGCGCGATCATCTTCGGCTTGTATCCCGTCCGGCTGATCACATAGGACGTCGGGAAACGGTGGTAGCTCTCGTCGAGAGCGAGACCCGTTTGCGGATCGATCTCCAGCGAGCGCGAGCCGGTGGTGGGTAGCTTGTCGACGTGCGCAATCTCCCCCTCGCCGACGAACTCGACGTCGTACGGAAAGTCTGGCTCGCTCAGCGCCTTCAGCTTCACCGGATCATTCATGTTGACCGGATCATTCAGGTGATCGCGATCGATGAATTTCCAGATTGACGGGTCGGTGGATCCGAGAACCCAGATGGCCATCCCGCGCACGCCGTAGTTTTGCGCGATCAGCCACTGATTCAAGGCCGTGACCGCATCGAGCATCCAGACTTCATGCTCTTTCCCATCGTCGTCCTTGTAGCGGAACGTGGGATTGAGGGCGACGTCATCGAAATCGACGATGTCTTCCGGCTTTTCTTCCTGACGGTAATCGTGGGCCATGACGAGAGCGCCCTGATATGTCAATGGGTCTGCCCACTCACGCCCTTCCATCCAGTCGTAGGAGTAATTGGCGATGCCGATGACCAGCTTTTCACGCGGAATCGTCTGCACCGCGTTCGAAACGACGCCGCGATACCAGGAGATCGATGCGATCGGTCCGGGCGCGCTGTTCTCCGAATGCTCGTCATAGGCCATGACCACGACGAAATCGCAGATGGACGCGGCTTCATGCCAATCGAGTTTTGTCCTTGCCTCTTCTCTCGCTTCAAGATCGACGCTGACAAGCAAACCCTTTTGCGCGAACGATGTCTTCATCCGTTTGAGAAAGGGGATCAGAAGCGGATAGTCGGCCGCATCAAGATTCTCGAAGTCGACGTTGATACCTTGGAAGTGCATCGTCACGCACCAGCGCTTGAGATCAAAGATCGTTCGCGCCTGAATTGCCGGATCGTTCAAAAATATGTGAACACGCTTGGGATCGAACTCTCCGGAGCCATTCGTGGACACCTCGGCGTTGCTGAACACGGGGACGATGTTGAGGTTGTTCTCGCGTGCCTTCTTGACCACCTCAAGGTTGTGTGGCGTCAGGCTGGGATCCCAGTCGTGAAAATCGAGACCCTGGGCATCGGAGCGGAGGTGAATCCATACCGGCATCAGGTGCGTCATCCGGTTGGCGTTGGCATCGAGTGAGTGAAGGCCGGTTTCCTGCCATGGAGCGTAGAACGCGGCGACGATTGGCTTGCCTGTCTCGATCGCGCGAACCGGACCTTTGGCCTCCCGCGCGAGTTGACGTTTTCGGTCCTGACGGACGAGTGCGAGAAGGCGCTCGCGCGCGCTCTTCTGAAGGTATTGCGCGCGAGCCTGCCGGTGGGCCGGAACGCGCAGGCCTCGCTTGATGTCTTCCGTGATTCCGCGAAAGCCGGGCAACAACGGCACTGTGAAGAGGCTGACAAGCCAGAAACTCACCGTAACCACAGCCATGAGGCCCAGCAGCGTGCCGATACGCTTGATCCACCACCAGCGGCGGTGACTGGGATCGAAAAATACTGCGTGGTCGTGCATGGTTACGGGTGGACGATCATATAGAACCCGTTTGGAAACAGCGGCATTCTGCGCAACCCCGGCGGCGTTACCCCGTAAGACCTCACCATGACTCAGACCGTCATCGAGGTATCAGGCCTCAAAAAGCAATACCGGTCGGCGGTCGGCCGTTCGCGGATCACCGCGCTGGACGGCATCGATTTCTCCGTCCGCGAAGGGGAGCTTTTCGGCCTCCTCGGACCGAACGGCGCGGGAAAAACAACAGCCGTCAAGATCCTGCTCGACCTCACCCGTCCTACCGCCGGTGAAGCACGCCTCAACGGTCTGCCGGCTGGCAATCCGGAGAGCCGTCGCCGTGTCGGTTATCTGCCCGAGGGACACAAGATTCCTGGGTATCTGACGGCGCGACAGGCGCTCGGCATCTTCGGGAAGATGTCCGGCCTCGACGACGTCACGATCAAACGCCGGTCGCTGGAGTTGCTGGAGAAACTACGCATCGCGCAGTGGATCGACGTCCGCGTCAAGAAGTACTCCAAAGGAATGACGCAGCGCCTGGGCCTCGCCATCGCTCTGCTGCATTCGCCGCATGTGCTGCTGCTCGACGAACCGACGGACGGCGTCGATCCCGTCGGCCGCCGCGAGATCCGCGACATTCTTCAGGCCGAGGCGGCGGCGAACGGAACGGCTGTGCTGCTGAATTCGCACTTGCTGTCCGAGATCGAGCTCACGTGCGATCACGTCGCTGTTCTCCGCAACGGCAAAGTCGCCGCGGCGGGAAGCATCGAAGAACTGACGCGCCGCGCCGCGAAATACAAGATGGTTCCGGCCGCGCCGGTCGATGACGCGCTCGTCGCTTCGTTTCGCGAGAGTGGTGCGGGCGTCGAGCGGGTCAACGGCCACATGCTGCTGACTGTCGATGACGTTACGCATTTGAACGCGCTTGTCGACAAGCTCCGCGCCGGCGGCGGTCTGCTGACCGAGCTCTCGCCCGTCCGTTCCACGCTCGAAGACGTGTTCGTCGATCTTGTCCGCGCGGTCGATCCGGGAGCGCAGCAGTCCGAAGGAGCGCGGCTATGAAAGTCCTGATGGCGAATATCGAAGATGTGATGCGCGAAGCCGCCGCGCGCTGGACGCTCGTCGCATACTTCTTCCTCTCCACGATCTTCATCATCATCTTTGCCTCGGCCATCAACCTCGACATCGTCGACGGCGCGCTGGCCGGCGCGAAGCTCTTCGGCAAGCAGGTCGAGATGGGCAACTCGATCTCGATCGAGAAGCTCGTGATGGGCTTCGAGTCGGGGTTCTCCGGCGTCCTTTATGTTCTCTGCACCTTCCTGGCGATCTTCGCCACGGCGCATCTCGTGCCCCGCATGCAGGAAAAAGGGACGATCGATCTTTACCTCTCGCGGCCGGTGTCGCGCGTGAAGCTGATCCTCTCGCGGTACGTGGCCGGACTCATTCTCGCCGGCAGCAACGTGCTCTATCTCATCGGCTCGATCTGGGCGATCGTGGCCTGGAAGACCCACGTCTTTCATCCGCGGTTTTTTCTGGGCGGAGGTGTGATCCTCTTTCTCATCGCCACGCTGCTCGCGTTCGCATTCCTGATCGGCGTGGTCACGTCGTCGACGGCAGTCTCGATCATGGCCACGTACGGCGTCTTCTTCTTCGGCGTCATGCTGGCCGGCCACGCGCGGATCGAGGCGGCGCTATCGAAGGAATGGCAGGCTTTACTAATTAAAGCGCTTTACTGGATAATGCCGAAGACGGCGGAGCTCGCGACGGCAGTCGTCGCATATGTAGCAGGCGGTGAGTTTCATAACGAGATCCTCACGATCACGCCCGCTCCATTCGTAAGCACCGCGGTATTCGGTCTGGTCTGTCTCGCTCTCGCTTCCTGGTTGTTCCAACGAAAGGAGTTCTAAATGAAGAAGCAGTGGATTTCCCTCGCGGTTCTGGCGCTGGCGCTCGCTCCGGCCGCGTTCGCAAAGAACGACGCCATGTCACTCGTCCCGAACAATGCAGTCTCCGTTGGCGTCGTCCGCCTCAATGACATGCGCAGCAGCCCGCTTTCGGCGGCGCTCTTCGCGCAGACGGCAAAGATCAGCAACGATGGCGAGGCGCAGAAGTTCCTGGCCGAGACGGGCCTGCAGCCATCGAAGGATGTCGATGTCGTCGTCTTTTCCACATCTCCCCGCACGAACCTCGGCAGCGAGGCCGATTTTCTCATCGCTGCTGACGGCCGTTTCAACGTGGAGCGCCTGACGTCTGCACTCGTCACTCGCGGCGCCGTGAAGAAGACTTCGCCGAACGGCGCCTACTACCTGCTGCCGGCCAAAGGCACGGACAGCCATCATCAAGGCGTCGTTGCATTCCCTGATTCGCATCTCGCTCTCGCCGGCAGCGAAGCGGCGGTGATCGAAGCGCTGGCCAGCCGCGCGGCCGGCGGAACTTCATTCGCGGTCGCCAGCGGCCTCGGACGCGACATGGCCCGCGTCGATCCAACCGCGACCGCCTTCGTGCTCGTCGACGTGCCGCGCGCGCAACGCATCACCGGCGCACCGAAGTTGGGCGGCAACAGTTCGTCATCGCAGGCGCTCGGCGCCGCGCTGAAAAATGTTTCCACCGTCGCGATCTGGGCCACCGACACCGGCGATTCGCTGAAACTCAACGCGATCGGTCTGTCGTCCGACGCCGAAACGCTCGGCCTCGTCGAAGACACGCTGCGCGGCGCGCTCTCCGCGATGCGTCTGGCCGTTCAGGACAAAGCGCCGGAGATGATCTCCGTGCTTCGCAAGTTCAGCGTGAGCCGTACCGACAACTCAGTCTCGATCTCCGGCAGCATCTCCGGCGAAACGTTCCGCACATGGGTCGCGAAGTCGCAGGCGCACGACAGCACGCGGTAGATAGTTTTTTCGATTCAACCCAAAGGGCCGGCATTGCGCCGGCCCTTTTTGTTTTCACAACCTTAGTGCGCCGCCTGCCGCCGCGGCGGTAGCTCCGGTCCGATCGAGAACGCCGGCGCCATCGTCACGGTCGTGGTGTTGCCGGTGATGTCGGCGAGATCGAACTTCAAATCGACCAGCGCGCGGTCGATGTTCGTGATGCTGTGGAGGTCGGCGCGATAGAGGATGCCGGCGCCGTGCACGGTGTCTTCCGTGACCTGGGTTGCGGTCAGCGGGCGCCACACTGTTTCGCCGGCGAGGCGGTACCAGGCTTTCGTGGCATCGCCGCGGATCTGTTGGTAGGTGCGACCGCTGACGCTTGTGCTGGCGATGAAGTCGGCGGCGGAGAAAAGAAGGGAGCCGCTTCCGTGCGGTTCGAGGCGCGTTACGAGCGTGCCGCTTCCGTCAAGCAGCATCATCGTCGTCAGCAGCGGCGGAAAGTAATCGGGTTGCGACGAATCGACATTCATCGTCGCTGTCGTCGTTTTACTCACGCCAGGGACGAGCATTCCCTGATTGGCCACTTCGATTCGATACTTCCCGTGTGGCGCCGTGAAATCGATCGAGGTCGAGTAGCCGCTGTTGAGAATCTTGTTTCCGGCGGCGTCGAAGATCGCGGTGGAAGTTCCGACGCGGTCGGTGATGCGCGACTCGCCCAGCGGACCGGTGATCTCGGTGGACAGACTCACGCGCGGCGTTCCGGCCGGCGTAACGAAAATCGAAAGCGGAAATCGCGGCCCGAGGCCGTATTCGTAGGTGGAACCGCTGTAGGTCCACGGCAACACGCTGCCTCCGCCTACGCTCACCAGTTTGTCGTCGATCACACGCAGCAACGGCGTCGTGTACTGCGTGATCCCGTCGGTAGTGACGATGAATGCGATTCCGTTCACGTAAGCCGGATTGACGTCGGGCGAGACGAACACGCGTGCGATTACGGCCGGCGTGCCGGCGATTCCGACTGCCGAGACGCCTGCGGAGATCGCCGGATTGGTTGCCAGAGCGAAAAGACGGCGATCGCCGCGGATCGGTGGCGGTATGCCGATCATGACGGTTCCGCCGCGCAACGCCGAACCGCCCGTTGAGAGTGTGGCGTCATCATTCACGCCGGTCAGCGGCGGATGCTGGACCATGTAGTAGTCGTTCACTGTCGTGTCGAGCACCGTTTCGTAAAACAGCATCGTCTTCTGCGAGGAGAGGTCGGAGATATGCATCACCGGCGCGGTGGTCCAGGGAAAGGAGAGCGACGTGATCCCTCCGGTCGCAGGAGTGTCAAGAACGATGCGGCCGCTGTTCAGGTAGCCGTTGCCCGTCAGCGGCAGACCGGTTTCACGCCGGCCCGCGAAGGTGATCGTGTGCGGCGCGTCGGCGGCCGTTAGCGAGATGCTGGCGTCGCCGGCAACTGCCATTTTTTCGCGAGCGATGAAGTCGGCCGCCACGAGCTTGTTCGTGGCCGGGTCGGTTTCCATCGTCCAGATCAGCATGTCCCACGTGCCGGGGGTCATCAGCGTTTCCGACGTGTTGTCATCCACGAAGAGCGCCGATGCCGTCTTCGTCCGGTCCGCGCTGACCCAAACCGCGTCGGGGTAGGCGCGGTCAAAGTGCGCCGTCTCGCGAGCAGCTTTCGTGAACGCAAACTGGATGTTCCGCACGTCCGTGGGCAG
>DATAMS010000097.1:0-9913 GCA_036260495.1 Thermoanaerobaculia bacterium | reverse complement strand
GGTCAGAACAGATTGGCGCCCTGATTGAGGTAGACCGCTACGCCGGCACCGACGAGATCGCGATCTTGAATCCGTCGGGATCCTGGATGCGGAACACACGCGAGCCCCACGGCATATCGACCGGCTCCGACAAAAGATTGCCGCCTCGGGCTTTGATCCGATTCGCGAGCTCGTCGATGTTCTGATCGGTGGTGATGTGCAGCGAGAATCCCTCGCCCTTGACGCGATCCCAGCCTCTCGCTCCGTCGTCCTGACCGATCAGGAGGCGCACCTCGCCGGCCTTCAGCGAGACAGCCACCAGCTTTCCTTCGCGCTCGTGTCTCCGGTCGACAGTGAATCCAACCACGTCCTGATACCAGTCAAGGCTCTTCTGCAGATCCTTCACGGTCAGCGATGCCGAAATGGTGCGGGCAATGAAGGGCTGTGATTCTGCGGTCATGAAATCTCCTCGATTCTCACATCCTGGCGTTCAGGATCGACAGCAGCGATGCGTGCGAATGGTACGTGATGTCGTGAATGCGCCAGCCGTCTTTGGTCTTCGTCATGCGATACGAGAGTTCTATCAGCTCATTGCTTTCGGGATAGCGAAAGGCCACGTTCACGATGCCCGGATCCTTCGTCGCGGACACCTTCAATCCTTTCGCGGCGGGATCCTGCGAATCCCAGATGGGCGAGAAATCGAGCCGGCAGATCTCATGCGTCTGCTCGACACAGGCGCGCTCCCCGAGGATGAGATTCGTGAGGCTGTCGTCGAAATAACGGCGAAGAACGGCGCGCGGCTGGTCGATCAGGCCGGGCTTGTCTGCATGACCGGGCACAGCTTCCCACGCGAAGTCTTTGTAGAGTTGCGAGACGACGGCATCGGCGCCGGGCGGGGGCGCGGCGGCGGCAAGAGAAGAAATCGAAATCACGAGAATCGCGAACAGGAAGACTTTGTATGAAGGCATCAATTTTTTTCGCCTTGTTATGTGATTGATGCTGGCCGCTCCGAATGCCGCGGACTTGCGCATGGTAATGCACGCGAAGACGCGAGGACGCGAAGGAGACCATCGCAAACTCCAGGACTAACCTTCGCGTCTTCGCGACTTCGCGTGAGAAATGGGTTGCGGGCGAAAACCAGCTCTGTGAAACAATTCGCATCATGCTCCTCCCCTTTGACCAGGTGATCGAAATCTCGATCCGCCTTCTTGCGGCGGTGCTGATCGGCGGTTGCATCGGGATCGATCGGGAGATGCGGCGGAAGCCGGCGGGGATCCGGACGCATGCGCTCGTCTCGCTCGGTGCGGCGCTGGTCATGTTGATCGTCGTGCGCACAGGGCCGGGCGTCATCGAGCATGTCGATGCCGTCAGCCGGGCCATTCAGGGCATCATCGCCGGAGTCGGGTTCCTCGGCGGCGGAGCGATCCTCAAGAGCAGCGAGCACGACATCGTTCACGGCCTGACGACGGCGGCCTCGATCTGGCTCGTAGCTTCGCTCGGCATCGCGTGCGGCGTGGGGCAGTGGGTGGCGGCGCTCATCGCTCTGGCACTCGCGCTTCTCGTGCTGATCGCCGGCGAGCCGGTCGAGAGACTCGTGCATCGGATCGGATACCGAAAGCCGCCTCCGGATGAGGACGTGCAAGACTTCACGCGCGGGTAAAAGAACCTCGTGGGTGTTTTGAGGTCGCCGGCGCTACGAATCGGTCGCGAAGTCGATCTCGCACTTCTCCGCCGTCTCCTCGGGATTCGAATAGTGACAAGCGTGAGCCCCAGGCACCAGCGTGAGGTTCGCGATGGCCGTGCGGTCGATGAGCGGATCGCGCTTGCCGGCGAGCATCGTGTAATCGGGCGGCGCGCTTCGCAGATCGTTGGCGTAGCGGCGGAATGTTGCGATCCAGCGCCCGAGGCCGCAGCGGAGGTAGGCGCGGAGGATGTAGCTGAAGAGCGGTAGCGGCTCGCGGAATGCGTCGATGACCAGCGAAAGCAGGAGCCGGGACGGATTGCGCGGCGACCAGAGCGGACTGACGCAGATCGCGCGGCGCACGAGATCGGGCCGCAGGCGTTCGAGATGCGCGACGGCGTTACAGCCCGCCGAATGACCGATCCAGACCGCGTCGCGAATCGATAGGGCGTCCGCCCATGCAGCCAGAATGCGCGCATGCTCGTCGGGACCGGCAGCCGGCCCGTCGATGCTCTCGCCGAAACCGGGCAGGTCGGGAGCGATCGGATTCGCGCCGCGCGCGTGAAGTGCTCGCGCGAAGCGGATGAAGTACGCGCTCGACACCCCCAATCCGTGAACGAGCACGACGTCGCGCCTGCGGCCGGCGGCACGATGGGCGATGCCGTTCGTCCATCCCGACAGGCCCCACGAAAACGCCGGCTCAGACGCGTTCGCGCCGCGTTCGACCTCGTCCAGAAATGACAGCAGCGCTTCGTTGAATTCGCGCGGGTTCTCCCACATCGGCACGTGACCGGCGCGAGAGATCACACGCAACTTTGCCTGCGGCACGATCTCGAGAATCTGTCTCGCGTAGGTCAGCGGCACGAGCGGATCGGTCTCGCCCCAGACCAGGAGCACCGGAAGCGTCAGCGTCTTCAGCAGCGGCCGCGCATCGTCGCGCAGCAGGCGTGCGAACGCGAGGGCGATCGCAGTCGGGCCGGCGCGAAAAAGATCCCGGGCCAGGATCAGCAGAAACGTGCGCCAGCCGTGCGGCATGGCCAGACTCTCGATGTGCGCGCCCGGCGCGATCTCGAACGGGATGCCCGTGGCATCGACGAGCACCAACGAGCGGACGAGATCGGGACGGCTCGCGGCGAGATAGATGGCGATGTGACCGCCCATCGAGTTACCCACGAGGTGGACCGGTTCATCGAATGACGATTCGATCCATCGCGCCAGAAGCGCAGCGATGTCATCGAATCGCAGCGGAAGGTTGCTCTTCCGCGCGAACAGCCGATTGCGTCCGAAGCCAACGAGATCGACCGCCGACACCAAGTAACTCCCGGCGAGAACGTCGATGTTGTATCGCCACCAATCGGACGATCCGCCGAGGCCGTGGAGAAGAACGACCGGCGTCCCGTGGCCGGCGCGCGTTTCCCAGAACGTGAACGGCGGGAGGTCGACGCGGCGTTGCGTGGGCACAGACCATTGTCGCTCGTAACGATCACGCGAGATGGATCACAGACCTACCTTCGATGCCGGCCCTCTTCCACCATCAGACAGCGGTCCTGCACCACCTTGATTCCGGCCTCGGCCAGCGTCTGCGCCGCTTCGTCGTTGCGGATGCCGAGCTGGAACCAGACGCTCTTCGGTTTGGCGGCGAGGATGTCATCGACGTGCGCGGGAATGTCGGACGGCTTGCGAAAAACGTTGACCATGTCGATCGGACGGCCGATGGCTGCAAGCGTCCGAACGACTGGTTTGCCGAGGATCTCGGTGACCTCGGGGTAGTAAACGGGAACGGGGATGATCTCGTAGCCGGCCTGGGCCATGTGCGCCGGAACGTAGTAGCCTGCCTGCGCGGCGTGCGACTCCGGTTTGATGCCGAGGACGGCGATCGTTTTCGTATCGCGGAGCACCGCGCCGATGCCTTCGTTGTCGTTAATCAGATTCGTTTTCCAATCGGTCATGGTGGCGGAGGGTAGCAAAAAGCGCGCAACGATGGCGCGGTGATACGATCGAGCTACACGGAATAACCTCTGACGGCGTCTCCTTTTTACGCGACAAGTCCAAATAACAAGTGAGGTTCATAGTCGGATGAAACGTGCAGCTCTGAGCGTCTTTCTCTTCGTTCTTCCGTTCACCGCATTCGCCTCGACGGCGCCCACGCAGGCCGTCATCGTGATGATGAAGCAAACCGGCCGGCTGACCGTGAAATCGCTGGCGGTCAATCTCGATCCGAGCATTTCGGACGACGCGAGGGACGTTCGCGATCTGCCGGGCATCCACGGATTCGCAGCCAACCTCACCGACGATGAGATTGCGTCACTGAAGGCATCGGGCAACGTCATCTCGATCGAGCCCGACCTCGAGCGCCACGCCTTCTCCGACTCCGTGACCGCAGGCGCTCAGACGACGCCGTACGGAGTGACGGACGTCGATGCACCGCCGGTGTGGCCGGTCACGCGCGGCAAGTCATTGTCGAATGGTCCGGCCATTCACGTGGCCATCATCGACACCGGCATCGACTACAACTTTTCGGAGCTTTCGGCGGCATTCAAGGGCGGCCACAACTTTGTCGCGCGCACCGAAGATCCGCTCGATGACAACGGTCATGGCACGCATGTCGCCGGCATCATCGCGGCGGCGAACAACGCCGGCGGTGTGGTTGGCGTAGCGTCGGACGTTGATCTCTATTCGCTGAAAGTGCTCGACACCTGCGGCAGCGGCAGAACGAGCGACATCATCGCGGCGGTCGATTGGGTCGTTCAGAAGAAGAAGGAGATCGGCGGTAACTGGATCGTCAACCTGTCGCTCGGCTCGGACTCCGCTTCGACGAGCGAGGAGACTGAGTTCGACACCGCCAAAGCCGCGGGGATCCTCGTTTTCGCGGCATCAGGAAACAGTTACGAAGGCACCGACGGGCTCTCCTATCCGGCGGGATACTCATCGGTGGTCTCTGTCGGCGCGGTCGATTCCAACAATGTCATCGCCGACTTTTCGCAGAGAGGTGCCGATCTCAAGCTGGTCGCGCCCGGTGTGAGCGTCATCTCCACGTTCCTCAACGGCCGCGTCGCGGCGGACGATGGCCGGAAGGTTCCGGCGACGTTTGCCGACGGCACGCTGAGCAACGGCGACTCCGCATGTCTTTCCAAAGGTCCGGTCACCGCCAAATTTGTTTCCTGCGGCACTGGCAACGCAACGGAGATCCCGGCCAGCGTCAGCGGAAAGATCGCGCTGATCGAACGAGGTGGTAACGATCCTGCCGGCACAAGTCTCACGTTCCTGGCAAAAACGCGAAACGCTCTGGCCAAGGGCGCAATCGGCGTCGTGGTTTACAGCAATGCGAACCCGGTCGTCACACCCGGCTTCAGCGGCTTGACGAAGACCGACGTCACGACTCTTCCGCCCATGGCTCTGATTGAGCGCGCGGACGGTCTGGCGCTGCTGGCCACGCCAAACGCAACGCTGACCATGAGCTTCGACAGCCACGGCTTGACGGAGCTCTTCGCGCTCCTGAGCGGCACATCGATGGCCACGCCTCACGCGGTCGGAACCGCGGCGCTGGTCTGGGCGGTTTCGCCAAACTCTACGAACAACAACGTCGCAACCGCGCTCGAGCAGACCGCCAAGGACCTCGGCGCCCCTGGACAAGATACGACCTACGGCTACGGTCTCGTCGATGCTCTCGCCGCGGCGAAGCAGCTCAACCCTTCGGCGTTCGCGGTGAATGCGCGCATGCCGGGCAGGCGCGGTCATTAACGTTTTGCTCTTCGATTCGAACGCGGCGCCTTCGGGCGCCGCGTCTGTTTGACGCACTTGCGAAGCCATAGAACAATCGGTTTCGGGCCGAACGTCACAGTCCCGACTCCGAGCCGTGTATTTTTACCTAGCTAGAATTCGTTCTCGCCCTCCAGCCATCATCTTCTTACGGGAGCCATTCATGAAACGAATCATCTTCGCTGCACTCATCCTCACCTTCGTTACCGGCGCCGCGTTCTCCGCACCGAAGTCGAAAAAGGCGACGGCGCTGAAACAGACGGCAGCAAAACAAGCAGCCGTAAGCACTGTGCCATTGAGCGCACTGTTCCCGGCAGCAACCGGCGAGAGCATCACCGACGCGAAGGGAATGGTCTCGATCGCTGCGCCAGCCCACGAAGTCGTTCTGGTCCGCATCAACGCGGACGGCACCCGATCGCACGCCTGCGTCGATAACGAGACCGCCGCCCGCAACTTCATGGCCGGTCAGAAAACCGTTGCTCCGGCCACGGAGAAACAGGCTCACTAATCATGAAAAAACTGATCGCACTCTTTGGCGCTTTCTTTCTCCTGGCATCGGCGCAGGCATTCGCGGGCGCTCGTATCGTCATCCGCAACACGAACACAGCGGGCGTCGGATTCAACGACAACACGCCGGTTACGCCACTGCCGGGCAATCCAGGCACGACGATCGGACAGCAGCGCCTGATCGTTTTTCAGCGAGCCGCCGCCATCTGGGGCTCGCTGCTCGAATCCAAAGCCGACATTCTCGTCGACGCCAGTTTCGCCAACCTCGACTGCAGTGCGAACTCAGGCGTCCTCGGTCAGGCCAGCGCCGCGACCTTCATCAGCAACTTCAGTGGCGCGCCGCAACAGAACGTCTGGTATCCGGCCGCTCTCGCCGATGCCATCGCAGGCAAAGATCTCGTCAACCCAACGAAGCCGATTACCGACCCGACAAGCAAGGCCCACATCGTGGCGGAATTCAGTAGTTCGCTCGACTTGCCCACTTGTCTGGGCGGCAGTCTGGCCTGGTATTACGGCCTCGACGGCAATCACGGCGCAAAGGAAGACCTCCTCACCGTGCTCCTTCATGAGCTCGGGCACGGACTCGGCTTCATCGGCGTCACCGACGGCACTACGGGCGCCTTGCTCGGCAAGCCAGCGCTCCCCAGCGTTTTCGAACAGCACATGTTCGATTCGACGGCGGGACTTCATTGGAATCAGATGACCAACGCACAACGGCTGGCATCGTCGACCAACGATCAAAAGCTCGTTTGGGACGGCGCTTCGACGACCGCGGCCGCGCTCACCTTCCTCGGCGGCACGCCGACGCTTCGCATCAGTTCACCGGCCTCTCTCAACAAGCCGTATCAAATCAACACCGCGGGCTTTGGACCGAAACTAACCGTAGCTGGCGTCAACGGAAATGTCGCTGCGACGCAGCCGCTCGATGGCTGCACGGCAATCACGAACGGCGGCTCGATCAGCGGACGCATCGCACTGATCGACCGCGGCACCTGCAACTTCACCGTAAAAGCGAAGAACGCGCAGCTCGCCGGTGCCACCGCCGTCATCATCGCCGACAACGTCCCCGCCAGCATTCCGCCGTTGGGAGGCACCGACGACACGATCTCGATACCGACTATCGGCGTCAGTCAGGCGGACGGCGCTGCCATCCGCGCGGCGCTCGGCTCGAACGTGACCGTGCTCATCTTCGCCGACTCCTCACTTCTCGCGGGTGCCGATACTTCCGGTCATCCCAAGCTCTACGTTCCCACGACATTTGCGCAGGGATCGTCGATGTACCACTTCGACGTTTCGGCCTCGCCGAATCTGCTGATGGAGCCGAACATCAGCTCCGACCTTCCGTCCAATGCAGTCGATCTCACGCTCAACGAGATGATCGACATCGGCTGGACGAAGGCGGCACAAACACCGGCCGGACGGATGGCGGGACGGAGAGGCCACTAGCGCGGCTGCGGCCTTACACGGTTACGTGCGGTCTCGAGGGTGAATCCCCGCGAGACTGCACGACCGCGAAACCGTTAGAATACGCCCCCTGCTGCGTGGAGCCTCCTCCGCGCGCAATCACCTTCTAACGGAGAACGACGCTCATGCGCATCGGTGTACCGACTGAGATCAAGAACAACGAGTATCGCGTAGGGATGACGCCATCGGGCGCGCAGGACCTGACCTCGGACGGTCACAACGTGTACGTGCAATCCGGTGCCGGAAACGGCAGCGGTTTCGGCGACGACGAATACGCCGCGGCTGGCGCCACCATCCTGGCCTCGGCCGATGAAGTTTACGAACAGGCCGAGATGATCGTGAAAGTGAAGGAACCGATCGAGGCCGATCTGGCGCGGCTCAAAGACGGACAATTGCTCTTCACCTATCTTCATCTCGCGCCGGTTCCCGATCTCACCGCCGCATTGTTGAAAAAGAAAATCACCGGCATCGCCTACGAGACGATCACCGACGAGCGCAAACGAACGCTGCCGCTGCTGACCCCGATGTCCGAGGTGGCGGGAAGGATGTCGGTACACGTGGGGGCGTACTACCTGCACAAACCGAACAACGGACGTGGCGTCCTGCTCGGCGGTGTGCCGGGAACGCTGCCCAGCGACGTCGTCATCATCGGCGGCGGCGTCGTCGGCACGAACGCCGCGAAGATGGCGGTCGGACTCGGCGCACGCGTCACGATTCTCGACACGAATCTCGATCGCCTTCGCCAACTCGACGACATCTTCATGGGCAAGGTTCAGACCCTGGCGTCGAACAAAGCGCATCTCACCGATGCCTGCCGTCACGCCGATCTCCTCATCGGCGGCGTGCTCATTCCTGGCGCCTCGGCACCGAAGCTCGTCACGCGGGCCATGGTCAGCGAGATGAAGAAAGGCTCCGTCATCGTCGACGTCGCCATCGACCAGGGCGGCTGCGTCGAAACCGCGCACGCGACGACGCACTCCGATCCTGTTTATGAAGTCGACGGAGTCATTCACTACTGCGTTGCCAACATGCCGGGCGCGGTTCCACGCACGTCGACAATTGCCTTAACGAACGCCACGCTGCCTTATACGCGCAAGATTGCGTCGCTCGGCTTCAAGAAGGCCATAAGTGATGCCGGACTCGCCGAAGGTGTCAACGTTTATAACGGAAAAATCACTTATGAAGCGGTCGCCAAGTCGCAAGGCAGAGACTACACAGTCCTCGATCAGTTACTGTAATCTTGCACCGTGAAACTTCGCATAACCTTCCTTTCTCTCGCCACTGCCTGCATCGCTTTACTGGGACTCGCCTCACCGGCACTCGCGCAAGCCGACCTGGTGGTCGCGAAGAGCGGCCCGTCGACCGCGGCGGCCGGCAGCGACGTGTCGTTCGATGTAACGATCTTCAACGGCGGCGACGCCGATGCCACGAGTGTCCAGCTCACCGACCCGCTGCCCCCCGGGATGACCTTCGTTTCCTTGAGTCAGAACAACGGCCCGGCGTTCGACTGCAGCAGCCAGCCCAGCCCAGGCACGAACGGAACGATCACCTGCACCATCGCCACACTCACAGCAGGATCGAGCGCGGACTTCACGTTCGTCGCGAATATCCCTCCCGCCACAGCGCAGGGCACGACGTTCACGAACGTCGCTACCGGCACGTCGCCCGACGACCCGAATAACGAAAACGACTCCGGCACGACTTCCGTGATGGTTCCCATTCCGCAGGCTGATATCGGCGTTCAAAAGGTCGGTCCGTCCACTGCGGCACCTGACACCGACGTGCCCTATTCGATCACCGTCCAAAACTCCGGCCCCGACCCAGCCCTCAGCTTCTCCCTAACCGACACTCTGCCCGGGACGATGACGTTTGTCTCGATTATCCAAAACAGCGGACCGGCGTTCGATTGCACCAGCCATCCCAGCGTCGGCTCCGGAGGAACGATCACTTGCACGATCGCCACGCTCTCAGCCGGCGCGACCGCGACGTTTACACTCACCGGCCACATTCCGCCCGCAACCGCCAGCGGCACGTCATTCTCGAACACTGCCAATATTTCGTCGTCAACCACCGACCCGGATCCCGATAACAACAGCAGCCTGACGGACCTCATCGTCGTGACGAGCGATCTCGCCATTACGAAGACCGGACCTCCGGCCGCTACCGCGGGAGGCACGATCTCCTGGACGATCACGGCTTCGAACAACGGTCCTGATACGTCATCGCCCGCCGAGTTCAACGATCCTCTGCCGGCCGGGACGACCTTCGCCTCGATCGCGCAGAACACCGGGCCGGTGTTTGTCTGCACGAACCCTGGCGCAGGCAACAACGGCAACGTGAACTGCTCAATCGGCACATTTGCCTCCGGTGCAAGCGCGCAGTTCACGCTCACGGCAAACATTGATCCGAGCTTCACCGGAACCCTGAGCAACACCGCAAGCATCTTCGGTCCGAATGCCGATACGAACCCCTCCAACGACAGCTCCACTGCGGTCACGACGGTTACGGCGTCTGCCGATCTGG
>DATAMS010000052.1:0-8392 GCA_036260495.1 Thermoanaerobaculia bacterium | reverse complement strand
GTACGACCTCACTGGCAACCTCGCCGGCGTTACGCAGATTCGATATCCGACCGGTGGAACCGTGTCGTACGGATACGATTACTATGCGTTTGCGCCACAGGATTCCATTTGTGTGATCCCGCAATCCTGGGGAGTGATCCGCCGTACGGTTTCAGACGGGCAGTCAGCCCGGGTTTGGGACTACCAACAGGCAATCGGGCTCCTTGTACCCGTGACGACGAACGTTCACCCGGTATGTACAGAGGACAACTCGCTCAACGGCCCGTTTTATTGGGCGAGACGATCGATCCTGGCGCCCGCTGATGGCAACAGTCATCGCTCCCGCGCGGACACCTATTTCAGCATCTTTACCGACGCACCTGGCGACGGGATGGGGTTTACGGTAACGAATCCAATGCCTGCTCAGGGCCTCCAAGCTTACGGGCATCCGGGCGCTATCGCGGTTCCGCCCGCCAGCGAACGAGTCAAGGCTGCTCCGCCTGGAGACCTTGCCGAGGTGGACTCTCGCGACGAGGCCACGAGCTCGGCACGTCTGCTCTCCACGGAAAGTTACGCCAACTGCGACTCTTCAGGAGACTGTACAAACGGCACTCTTCTGCGAACCACGTATGAGCGGTATACCGGCAGCGTCATTCCGAAGCCTCAGGGCGGCCATGCGGAAGACGATACACGCCTGCTCTCATCGCGAACCGTGTTCAACGATGATACCGGCTGCGGTAACAGCCAAACGACGCCCTGCTACACCCAGACCACCAACAGCGATGATAACGGCGCCATGCAGTTCAGGCAGACGACGCTCGAGAGCAATTTCCCGGGTGCCCAGACCGTCACATCGAGGACTGAATATCCGACATGGTCTACCGCCGACCTCTCTGATTTGGCGAAGCCATGGCTACTCAACGTGTACACGGAGAAGAGCCGAGCTGAGAACAGCGTGACCTCGCATGAGCAATTCTGTTTTGATACAGACGGGGGCTCGTCGAGCACGGGCGTTCTGTTGCGCCATCGACTACTCGGAGGCAGCACACCTCTCGCGAACGACGTGCTCACCGTCTTCGATTACGACACAAGCGGCAATGTTCAATACACGAGTAGCTATGGAGGCGACCAATCGCCGCGCGCAAACGACGATCAGACGCTCGGAACGCAGTCGGATCTCTGCTCCGCAGCCCTGCCCACGCATCCTGCCTACAAGACGAAACAGACGTACACGAACGGCATCCTTGCGTCATCGCAGTACTACGTAGGCGACACCGACCAGGCTCTCAGTTTCAAGAGCGTCGATCGCGATATCGATGCCTCGACGGGCGTCGTGACCGCGGCACGCGACACCACCGGCCTTTTCACCACGTCTCTTTCGTACTCCGCGAAGCCCGCGCGTCTCGAGACCATCACGCTGCCGACTGGCGCGACGACAACCTACACCTATTCAAACGCGTCGGGCACTGCCGGTGAGACCAGCTTCACGCCTGCAAAGGTCCACAGCGAGACTCCCAGTTCATCCGCCGGCACGTTGAAAGAGGAATTCGTCTTTGATGGGATAGGCCGCGTAATCCGACAGAGCCACCTCGGCCCTCAGAGTAGCTGGTTCGCTACGGAGACGACGTTCGATGAGGCTGGGCGTGTTGCGTCCGTATCTCAACCGGAGTCGACCGGCGCAGATCCGCCGTCTGGCCCTCTCACCGCGACGAACAAGACGACTTACAAGTACGACTACGACACCAACGGCCATGCCGTGCTCGTCATCACACCGCCGGACAATACGACCGCGCACAACACGACGACGTCGACCGTCTATCAGGGCAGCCGCATCCGCACAAAAACGAGCCACATCGCAACCGGCGATACCGATTCCGATGTCTCAACGAAGGAAGAATACGATCAGAACGGCCGCCTGATCAGCGTCACCGAAGACGCAAGCGCGACCGCACTCAAAACGACATATGCCTACGACGTCGGCAATCGCCTCGCGTCCGTCTCTACGGCGAGTGGCGGGACCCAAACACGGGAGCTCCACTACGATCTTCGCGGATTTTTGCTCTGGGAGAAACATCCGGAGCTTGGCGCCTCGGGCAATGGAACAACGGTCTACGGATCTTCCCAGACTGCGGGCTCGTACGACGCGGGCGGGCACGCCCATCGGAAGGTCACCGGCGCGTTCGATCTCACGACGGACTACGATGCCGCAGAGCGCGTGACGGGTGTCAAGGAGACCGGAGGAAGGCAACTCAAGCTCTTTGGCTACGACGACCCAACCGGCTCAATCTACGGGCAGTGCGCCGGCGGAAAGTGCAAAGGCAAGCTCGCTGCAGCGGGCCGGTACAATTACGCACCGGATCTGGGAACGGTCGCTGTGGCGGAAACGTACCAGTACGACGGAGTGGGCGGCCTGGCATCCCGGCGCGATTGGACCATCGGTTCATCCAGTAGTTTTGACGGCCAGTCGTTCTTCTTCGGCCAGACGAACAACGACCTCGGAGGCGTCGCGTCGGTTACCTATCCGTGCAGGACGGACATTCACGCCAATTGCTTGAGCGCTGACCGGACGCCACCGACGATCACGATGGGATACTCGGCGGGAACCCTGACGAGCGTTGGCTCCTATGCGAGCAACATCACTTACCAACCCAGCGGCGTCATCGGCACCGTGACCCATGGCACCGGCTCGACGGCAGTCTCCGAGGTCTGGGCTGCCGATGGTAACGGCATGGCCCGACCATCGACCATTCGTGGCGTGAGTGCATCCAATACCGAGCTCTGGAACAGCGGCAGCTACTCGTTCGACGGTTCCGGAAACATCAAGGCAATCGGCAACACGGCGTACTATTACGACGCGTTCGGCCGCCTGACCGGATGGAAAACCCCGGAAACGAACGGTGCGTATGACTGGATCGGACGCCGGTATGATGCCTTCGGTAACTACCTTTCCGCGTTTGAGAAAGTCTGCTTGCCCCAAGTGAGCGGACAAGCCCAGCGGTGCTTCACGTCGAACTTCGCGTCTCAACAAGTTCTGGCCACGACGAACCACTACTCTGGCGTAACGTATGACGACGCCGGCAATGTCACGGCGCAGAGCGGACGCTCCTTCACCTGGGACTCCCTCGGAGTGATGACGGGGGCGACCGCGAACGGGCGCACGTTCCGTTATCTCTACAGCCCCGACGATGAACGCATCGCCGTCGTTGAGCGCGTTGTAGTCGGCGGCGTCACGCGCAACCGGACGACCTGGTCGGCGCGCGACTTCGAAAATCGGCTCCTGACCACCTGGACAGACGACGCCACGAGCGGAACGAGCACGATCACCTGGAAGGAAGACGAGATCTGGCGCGGAGGAGCGCTCCTCGCGAATGTCTCATCCTCCGGCACGAAGCACTACATCCTCGATCACCTCGGCTCGCCCCGGTTCATCACAAATGGCTCCGGCCAGGCAGTCGGCCCGCAAAACTTCGCGCCGTTCGGATCGGGAGGCTCAACGGGCAGCGGCACACTCCAATTCGCGGGTATGGAGCGCGACCTCACCGCTGTGAGTGGCACTTTCCCCGATTTGCCTGATTACGATCATCAGCGTTTCTACGATGTGGACTGGGGACGGTTTTTGTCAGCAGATCCGGTCGGGGGCAGCCCACCTACGCCAGAGACGTGGAATCGGTATACCTATGGGCGGAACAATCCTTTGCGCTTCATCGACCCCAACGGCAACGTCGAGGTCGATCTTTACATTCGTCACTTTATCTCGACTCCAACAGTTCAACTCATTCATGGACTGAACGCAGGCGACGCGCGCACGTTCTCGCTCGATCCTAAAGCGAGTGTCCGAACGGAACGTCATGTTCGAATCGAGACCGATCCTTCGAAAAACGAGACTGGCGAAATAATGAGCGAGCGCCGGACTGGGCTCAGTCAAAATCTCACATTCAATCGCCAGGGCCAAGCCAGCGGAGACTCTATGACTGCTTCCGTGTCCCGACTGCCTGACGGATCTGTGCTCGTTCTAGCGAATCAGGAAGAACGCGAACCGCTGAGCGTCTCATTTGGCGCAACAATTCCGGCCGGCATTGTTTCCAATGTGGCGATTGTGGTCTCGCCAGACGGGAAACAGATCAACGCCTTTGGTATGAGATCCTCGTTCCCCTCGATGGAAATCAACGCAACCGTCGGCCCTCAGTCGTTCGCCATTTATCGTGGCACCGAATCAGGCGTACCTATGGGTTTCGGAATCTTTGGGCGGTCATTCTTCAACATCCAGTGCAGTTCAGAAAAAGATCTCTATCTCTGTCATTAAGGGCCGCATGAAACACGTACAACAGATGGTGCATGTGATTCAATCGTGTTACAGGATATTAAGCGTTGTGGCCTCGATCATCCTGCTGATGCGATGTGAGTCTCGTGTTGGCGGAGTCTACGAAATACCAAGCGGTTACCGCGGATGGATTGAGGTCCGCTATGAACGGCCCAGCTGCCCTCCGCTGGTTTATCGAGATGGCAAGTACATATTTCGGATCCCAGCGACGGGAGTGTTGTGTACGTCCTCCAAACCGGAGTTTGGGTGGGCACATGATGAGTTTTTCTACTTGAGCAAAGGCGAGCGAACACCTTTGCCCGACTTTACTGCAAGAGAGAACTCCATGATATGGGGCGCCGAATACTTCGGAAAGCGTGAAGAGCTTCCGGGTCCCGACGTGCCTGGATTCAGCCCCCAAAACACAGGGCACTTTTACGTTGGAACGAAATCCGAGTTCGAGGCGCATCGTGGCGCGCGTGTAGGGCCGGAGTAGACGGGCCGGCGCAGCCGATGTCGCTCCGCTCGATCAAGGACTTGCCCGATCCAAAGAACTTCCCGATGGGTGACTCGCGCGGCGAACTGCAGGATCTGGGCGAAGGGACGAAGGTCCGCGTCGTCGCTTACCTGTTACGCGCAAAGCCTGAGGGGAAAGAGTCGTGCAACTGGATCTCACGGGGGTAAAGAATACGATAACCATCTCGTGCTGGTCTATCGTTTCACTGTCTCGAAGGAAGTCTTCGCAGCGCGCGAAGAAGAGTCGATCATGGCGGAGTTCACACCGCGTGTCAGGCTCCACGCATCCGAACTTCACCAGAGCGAAAATCAATCCGCTCATCAACCGGGCACCGCGCAAGGCGCTGCGCGTGCGCGTGACGGGAATGCTCACGTTCGACTCCCAACACTTCCTCCAGGATTCACTCCTTCGTGTGAACGATTGGGAGATCCATCCGATTCTCAAGTTGGAGTACTGCGACGACGACAATTGCCGGCGAACGGCGACACCGGATGGAAATCGCTCGACGATCTACCCTGAAACTGAGCCAGGGAGGCAGATCGACGGACACTGTGACCTAGGCTCGCCGTAGGCCATTTCCGGCCGCCCTCGCCTTCCGTCCCGATTCGATCAACCGGTCCAACGTCGAACATAGACCATTGGCAGGTATCTGTGACTCCGATCTACGTTGCCGGTGCGGCGGCGGAACCGCTGCAAGAATCCGGCGGCGTATGTCGATCGCAGCGCTAAGCGCGTGATCCACCGCTTCCCGCTCGACGGTCCAGTAGTCGATCTTTCGTTGATGGCGGCGCGCCGCCTGTTCATCAGGAATGTCGGCATCGCTTGGACTCCGGTAGGCCTTACACATCTTGTCCATATTCGTAATGGCAGCACGCACCCATACTGATTTTGCGAGCGCGCGGTCAACGATGCGCTCAAGCGTCATCGTCTCCATGCCCTTCATCTCCGCGGGGGTAGGCGGAGCGGCATCGTTACGTTCGTTCCAGTGCGCTCTGATTCGAGGCAAGACAAAGCGCTCTGCAATGAAGTGGCTGCGCTTGCTGCGCTCAGCCTCGAAGTCATCATTTACGGATCGCGCATGCGGATATGTCTCGGCCGGATCGTCCGAGCCAGGCCTACGGAGTGACAAAGCGTTGGCGGGTAAGAATCAGTATTTCGATACGCTTCTACGGCGGTGTTGTCAAGTCAGGGACGCGGGATGTGTAATACCTCGCCGCTTCGCGCATCTGCTCAAGGTGCATTCGCCTGTGGTCGTCGACGGGATGCGTCGCGAGCCACTTCTCCGTGGGCAACGCCGTCACCATACCGAGCCCATAGTAGGCTGTGTCGCCATTCGCATACGTCACGAAAACGTTCACCTCGTAGGAGCCTGGTTCATCAAATCGTTTCGTGATCCTCGGCTCTTTGTATGGTCCCCATAGGCAATCCTTATTCACCTTCGCATTTGGGCCGTTGAACGGTGCTTCTCGTTCTAGGCAGTCTGCAAACGTCCACTGGTACGAGATCGCCGGCACATACGGGTTATGCCCGACGATAAATTCTGGCATTACCTCGATTGTGAACGGCTCATCCACATCGCCGACGACGGGCGATGCCTTTGCGTAATAATCTCCGTGCCAGTACTCCCACGGGTTCTGTGCACCCTTTGTGAGCGGCGCCGGTGGCGGTGGCCCCTCGACGGTGACGCTCGTAGAGGCTTCCACGACGTTATCGACCCGATCGGCGAGGGTGACTTTCGGCGTGTACGTGCCGCCGTAACGGTACTCGTGCGTAACTCTCGGGCTTCTCGATGCAACGCTATAGGTCGTATCTCCGAAATTGAAGATGAATGGCTTTACCTGATCTTCGTCGTCAGTGGCGGAAACAGTGAACGTCGCTTTCAGCGGCGCGGTTCCACTTGAAGGGTCTACGGATAGTGTAAGGACCGGTGGGCGATTATTTGACGGTGGGGGTGCCGGACAAAAAGGTGTTGATGCGCCGGCGATTCTGCCAATCACTACGTCGCCGGTCGCTGCATCGCGCTTTCCCAACGTGTAGGTGTATGACCGACCGGGTAGCGCGGTGGTGTCGCGGAACTCCACCTTCTTCTCCATGACGTTGTCGCGAAGAACAATGCCGTTTCGGATCACGACAAACGGCGGCTGGACAACGTCGGGCGCATCGAGATGCACGAACACGAGCGGCGTCGGTCCATCACAAACGGCGGATGCGGATACCGTGATGGAGCTGTGGACCCCCCAGTACATCGCCGGCGTAAGCCGCAGGTGCGGTCGCTCCTCGACGATTCGAGAAGGCGGCACGTCTGGCGCCTCCGACACATTGACCTTTGATCCGGCGGACGTTCCCTCGCCCGTGAGAAGGCGCTTTATCGGCGACACGATGTAGCGAGCAAAGTCTCGAATGGCAGCCTGCGCGCGATCCGGCAAGATCACGTAGATCAGCACGAGGACGAGGGCCGCTGCCACGCCTTTTGCGAGGTATGTGGCCACACGGTGAAGAAGAACCGGGTTACGTTTGATCTCATCAAAAAGGGCGTCTTCGACCTTACTGCCGACCGATACACGTAGCTCATCGTCATGCCGCACGATGAGGGTGTCGTTCGCATCTGTGACCTCGTACGCGAAGATGTGATCGCGATGCTCTGCTAAGAGGATCAGACGGACGCGAAACTTCCCCTTTTCGGTCGCGAGCAGCGGCGAGAGAAATCCTCCCTTCGCTGTGTCTGTGTCCGCGAGTTCGTTCAACAGGCTCACATCGGCCGAGATCGTCCCTTCCTTCGTCGGTCCGAATTTCTGCTCCGCGATTCTGCGGAACTGCGCAGCGGAGACGCTGACCTCCGGCGATACGCCATTCTCCGTCTGCTGTGCCGCGGCCCGGAAGAACGCGCGTGCGAGGCGAAACGCACGGCCACTAAAGCGGCGGCGGCGATCGAGCCGGAAGTTGTGCAAGGTTGCCCCTACCGCCATACCGACCAGCCGACTCAGAAACTCCTTCGTTATCGGCAGTTGCTCTTTTTCTTGCGCAGGAAGTGCAGGGTTCGCACCATTCGCAGCCTTCGTCGATAAGTCTTTGCCGATCAATCGTTTGCCTCTAGCGTGGAGCGTCGCCGTCGCCTATATAGATCGTGGTTGATTTAGCGCGCTTTTCGATCTGGGTTGTTTGGACGGCAGTAATTATAAACGAAGTAGAACGGGCCTCAGGCTGATCGAGTCGGGCGCGTCGAGCCGGAGAGAGTCATGACCTCAATGGCAGGCGCATTCGGCGTGACAGCCTGGGGGTCATGGAGGGAGTCGAAATGACTACCTACAACAACGAAGCGCCTGTTGTGACGAAGAACGCTGAAACCACAGTGCCGGGGCCACCCGCCTCGTCACGTGAAAAGTATCTCGCCGACCTTGACGCTCGCGAGGACGCGCTCCTGCGCGCCGGAAACGGGATCATTGACGATCTGGTCTTTCCGACGCTCCGCGACATGGGCGTCACAGAAGAGGATCTCCACCGTGCCGCCATGCGGCTCGTCCGGTACGTGCAGTACGGGCTCGATACGAGCGGCGCAATCGCCCGCTTCCTCGGGGTGAAGCGTCTGTCGTCGCCGG
>DATAMS010000032.1:0-12252 GCA_036260495.1 Thermoanaerobaculia bacterium | reverse complement strand
TCCGACCGGCATCGTCACGTCGATCTGGTGCAAGAAGGCGATCACGATTTGTGTCGCGCGCGCAGTCAGCGCCAGAGATGCGCTGCGTCAGGGCTGGCGTGAGTTCCGCGCCGACCTCGGGCGCCATCTCGCCGTCGCGGTGATCGTGTTCGTGATCTCGATGGCCCTGAATTCGGTGGTGTCCGCATTCAGCATTCCGATGAACATCAGCCAGAACATCAGCCAGCACCAGCACGGCTTCCCGACGATGGCGATCCTGTTTGCGCCGGTCAGAGTCATTATCGGAGTCATTCAGGGGATGATCGGCGCCGCCATCAGCTCGTTCTTCCTGGCCTGCTTCGTCTCGATGACCGAGGAGCGTTGATGGAGAGGTTTCTCTCGCGGGATGCGAGGAATTTCCGTCCCTCCGCGATCCGCGCCTTCGCCAAACTGATCAACGATCCGAACATCATTTCGTTCGCCGGCGGCGTACCGAGTCCGGAGACGTTTCCGGCTGAACGGATCGCGGAGATTGCCGCGCAGGTGATCCGCGAGAAGCGCTCGGTGGCGTTGCAATACGGTCCCACGCGCGGACTGCCGCGTCTCTGCGACTTCGTTGCCGGCATCTGCCGGTCGCGCGGGATCGATTGCAACGTCGACGACGTGCTGCTCACGACCGGTTCGCAGCAAGCGCTCGATCTCATCGCGCACACGCTTCTCGATCCCGGCGACGTCGTGCTGGTCGAGTTGCCGACGTACATCGGCGGCACGTCATCGTTCTACGCGCGGAGCGCCACGCTTGCGGGTGTCGAGCAGGATGACGACGGCATCGTTCCGGAATCGCTGGCCGAGGTTGCGGCGCGGACGAAACCGAAACTGCTGTACACGATTCCGAACTTTCAGAATCCCTCGGGCCGGCTGATGACACAACAGCGTCGCGCCGAGGTTCTGCGGATCGCGGCCGAGCACGATTTTCTGGTGATCGAAGACGATCCGTACGGCGAGCTGGTGTACGTGCGCGAAGCCGACACGCTGGCGATGAAATCGCGCGATCACGAAGACCGCGTGATCTACCTCGGATCGTTCAGCAAGGTCCTCGCGCCCGGCCTGCGTTGCGGCTGGATCGTGGCTGGTGCGGAACTGCTGGCGAAACTGGAGATCGCCAAACAGGCCGCCGATCTTTGTTCGGGCATGCTCGACCAATCGATCGTCGATGAATTCACGGCGTCAGGCGAATTGCCTGCGCAGATCGCCCGCGTCCGCGATTTCTATCGCGAGAAACGCGGCACGATGCTGGAAGCGCTTCAGGAACACTTCGGCGCCCGCGCAACGTGGACCCCAGCCGACGGCGGCCTCTTCACATTCGTAACGATGCGCGACGCCATCGACACCGCCGCGCTAGTCACCGAGGCAGTCGCCAACGGTGTGGCATTCGTCCCCGGCACGCCATTCTTCGTCGACGGCAGCGGCCGGAACACCATGCGTTTGACGTTCGCAAAGGAAAACGACGATCGGATTCGGGAGGGGATCAGGAGGCTGGCGGGCGTGGTGGGGGAAATCAAACTCCATTAGTACTGCCGATTGACCTCAAGCCAATCTTCAACCTCGGCCACGTAATCGTTGAACGTCAATTCGTCGACGCTCAAATGGGCCCGTTTGCACGTCTTGGGGAGCTCCTCACGGAAAATCTTGTAACGCGCTGCGATCGCTTTCCCACCCGGGATTCGAACCGATTTCGGAGTTGCGTTGCTGAGCCAATCGCGAACACGGCCAATTGCTGTCGCGGAATCCCCGTCGTGGGCGGCAATATCCTGACCGGCGATGTCGGAGATGAATTTCTGATAGCGATGCCGCTCGATATCCAGAATGAGACACGTTTTGAGCTTCTGCTCCTCCTGGCCAAATCGTTTGGCACCGAAGAAAAGGCCCAGCTCAAAGGGCATGTTGAAGCGTGGCAGGCTGGTGGCGGCATCAGTCTCTGTTCTCGAGATGTCGTGAAGACCGAACATGCAGTCGCCAATGATCTTTGTGATTTTGTCGATCCGCACTTCGCTGGCGTCATCGACTTCGAGCGAGCACCGTGCGATATACCCGCAGTCGTGAACAGCAAATACCAAGGCCTCGAAAAGAGGGCGGTATTCTTTGTCGAACGGGCAGTTGACAAAGACTCTGCGCTCGTAGTCCGCCGGGCATCGTCTACTTGCTAAGGAATCGCGCGATCTCTTCCTCGGTGGCTTCGCCGTCAACAAGCCGTTGCATTTCGGGCGTCCGGGCAGCCGAAACAGCCTTTACGGCGGCACGGATCGCTTTGCGCGGCACGCTTGTAGCGCGTCGGGTCGTCCGGATCGTTCTCAGTTTGGGTGTCATAGTTCGAAAAGTGTACCTCGGAGAACAGCGGTGAGCCACAGGCTACTCCGTCGCTGTCTCTCTTCTTGCAAGGACGCCCAACGATGAAACGGATTGCCATCGCTCTGTCGCTTCTGGTTCTTGCCGCGTGCGCTTCTGCGCCCCCCGCCGCCCAACCCGCCCGCCCGACTTTGCCTCCGCCGCCGGCGATTTCGGTGACGCCGCCGCCCGCCCGCTCGCCCAATGCCCTCACATCGGTGACGACCCCTGCGAAGTCGATCGCGGAGCCCCGCATCAAAGTTGGATTGATCAACGACCAGGCCACCGTCACCTTTCCGCGTGTCGCCGGCGGTTACTACCTCATCACCGACACGAGCTTCGCTACGATCCGGCGCGGGTTCACGATGACGGCGCCTCTCAGCGATGCGCCGCCGCACTACGCGGTGCAGGTCAGCGCGGTCTCCGATCTTCCCAGCGCCAACGCGCTCGCCGAGAAATTGCGTGCGGAGAGTCAGCAAAAGGTCGACGTACTGATCGATAGCGGCGGCACCGCCTATCGCATCATCGCCGGCGATTTCGCCACATCGAACGACGCCCAGCCGTTGCGCGATCAGCTCACGCAGCATGGCTTCGGTACGAACCTCCTCATCGTCAAACGGCCCGCCGATCAGCCGTTCGAGAAGCGGCATCAGGGTCTCGATGACGAAGGAGAGTCGTTCACGCTGAACGGAGAATCGGTGCTGGTGATGCCGGTCAGCGCCGGCACGCTCACGATCATCGACAAGCCGTACCGCACCGCGGCGCGCGTGTTCATCAATGCTCGCGGCACGTACAACATCATCAATGAGCTGAATCTCGAGGACTACCTTCGCGGCGTCGTGCCCGCCGAGATGGGCTCGAAGATTTACGATGAGGTGGAGGCGCTCAAGGCTCAGGCCATCGCCGCCCGCACCTACGCGGTTCGCAACATCGGCCAATTCAAGCGCGAGGGCTACGACATCTGCGCCGGTCCCGCCTGTCAGGCGTACAACGGTTTCTCCGGCGAGGAAGCGCTCACCGATCGCGCCGTGCGCGAGACCGCGGGACTCATTGCCACCTACAACGGCCAGCCGATCGATGCGCTCTACACCGCCACGTGCGGCGGCGAGACCTCGGATGTCGGAACGATGTTTCCCGGCCGCAACGAGCCGTATCTCAAGCGCGTTCGCTGCGTCGAGGATGACGTCATCACGATCGTGGGACGCAGCGATAGCGGTCTGCTGACCGAACAGCAAATGAACGCGCGGCTCTTCGTTGCCCTTGCCGGCTTGAGCGATGCCGGAACTTCGTGGAGCGCGCGCGACGTGGAACAGGCGGTGACCGCGGCGATGCAGGCGCTTCATTTCGAGCCGCGGAGCGCGACGCCGCCAGCGTCATCGCGGCGCGGCGACGTGCTTACGTATCTCGCGGCCACGCTCGGTATCGATCGCTACGCCGGTGTCGTTACGATGCCGGAAGACCGCAGCTACTACTTCCCGCAGACCGCGGCCAAAGACACACCGCCGTATCGCGCCGCTGCATTTCTCATCAAGTTCGGCTTCCTGCCCGCGCAGGCAATCGATCGTGCGGACATGAACGCCGCCATGCCGCGCGATGAGCTCTTCGGTCTTCTCGGTACATGGCTTCGCAAACATGCCGCGGTCAGCGAGTCAACCGGCAAGATCGTGACGGTGTCGGCGCGCAATGTGACGATGAAGATCGACGGCAAGCAAACGCACTTTCTGCTGCCCGCCAACGTGATCGTGTTCCGCAAATTCGGCGATCGCTATCAGGAGTACCGGAACGCGCCAGTGACGATCGGCGATCGCGCCACGATCGAATCCGACGTGCGCAAAACGCCGGTGGCGCTGATCATCAACGCGTATCTCGACGGCGCATCATTCGACCGCAGTTCGAGCTTCGCGAGCTGGACGCGCAGTTTCCGTGCGGACGATCTCGTCGTCTCGATCAATAAACGCAATCCGATCACGAAGCTGCAGGGCATCCGCCCGCTGACGGTCGACGCCTCGCAGCGCATCGCCGAGCTCGAAGTGACCGCCGAAAACGGCCGCACGTTCGTGTTGCGCGGCCTGCCGGTGCGCTGGTCGCTCAACGTGCCCGACAACCTGTTCGTGATCGAGAAGACGAAGGACCCCGACGGCATGGACCGCTACACGTTTTACGGCAAAGGCTGGGGCCACGGTATCGGCTTCTGCCAGGTCGGCGCGTACGGCATGGCCATGAAAGGGTGGACGGCGCAACAGATCCTGACGCACTACTACACGGGGATCGAGATTGCGCCGATGAAATGAAGAGTGAAGTGTGAAGAGTGAAGAGTGAAAAAAAGGGAGAGGCTGGGCCTCTTTTCACTTTTCACTCTTCACTCTTCTAACTTCTATGGCTCCGAACCCAACACCAGCACCGCCAGCGCCACCGCCGCTCTTCGGTCGAGTGTCAGCGCGGGATGCAGATCGAGAACATCGGCCCGGCCGAGCGCGTCGGTGCGGCGGATGATCCATCCTGCTTCGTCGCCGTCCCAGATCAGGCGGAGGTTTGACTGGTAAGCGCGTGCGAACTTACCGAAGAGTTTGCGGATCATCGCGCGTGTTAGCGACTCCTCGACCGCTTCGCCGCGCGACGTTTCGCTGGTCATCGTCCAGCGGTTGCGGCCGAAGCTCGAGAAGAACGATTTGCGAATGCGCACGATCGGCGGGCCATCCGGCGCGGAGACGATCCACGTCGTTGTCGGGAAACTGACGCCTGGTTGTTGCGCGATTGCGATCACCGGTGTCGCGCCTTCGAAGATCGTCACGTTCGTCGCCGGAATGAGGATGACGATCATCGCGGCGAAGGCGGCGCTGAGGATCATCGCGGCAAGAGCCGGGAGCGGCCGTCCCTCCAGCAGCAGGAAGATCACGCCAGCGGCTCCGGCAACGAGCACGACTGCCGACATCAGCGCGGCAATGATGCCGACGACGCTGGCGAAGCTGCGGTACGAGAGCAGCGCGTCGCCGTCGTCGCCGCGAATGTACGCCGTCTCGCCCGCCGGAATGCCGGTCATGAACTGGTAGCGCGAGCGCGTGAACACAGTCGCGGGCGGCGGCGGAGCGGGCGGGTTGGGGGGCGCGGGCCTGGGTGGAAGAGGCGGGATGTCAGCGATCGGTTCGGTCGGCGGATCGGCCACCGTCAGCGTCGCGTCATCCTCTACTCCGCTTTTTTTTTTAGATCGTCCTCGGAGATTTGTTCGTGCGGTTGCGTCGATAGCGTGTAGCGATCGATTTGCGAGGTTTGCATTGATTCCATCGACTCAATCGCGGCAAACGGGCCCTGGCTGCCCGTCGGAATCGGCAGCGGCTGCTCGAACGGCTCCGCGGCCGGCATCCCATCGCTCTCGGTGGGCAGCTCCTCCGAGAAACGACCGTACGTGTTTCCCATGCGCACTTTTGCGGCATGGGTCAGAGGCGCGACGCGGACGCGCCTGCTGTTGATGTACGTGCCGTTGGCGCTGGAGAGATCGTGAACGACGAAGAATCCGCGCTCGAAGATGATCTCGGCGTGATGCCGTGAGACTTTCGGGTCGCGGAGAATGATGTCGTTGCCGGGATCGCGTCCGACCGTGAACGGCCGGTGCGTCTGCAAGCGATAACTCTTCTCAGTGCCGTCGAGCCCGACGAAAAAGAGCTTGGCCATGGATGGAACGAATTGTAGCCGATTGCCGGAATGGCCCTACATCGCCAAATGAGGCCGCTCGATCTCGGCGACGAGCTCGTCGATCGAAACCGGTTTCGTCAGCCAGCTCCGGATGCGTGGATCGCGTTGGTCAGGCTCGGGCTGTCCGCTGATGACGATCACGGGCATGCGGTGACCGTTGTGCACGCCGATCCTGCGCAGCACTTCATCGCCGTCCATGAGCGGCATGAGCCAGTCGAGGAGCAGGATGTCGGGTTTTTCCGCCCTGATCCGTTCGACCGCTTCGGCGCCGTTCGCGGCAAGCTTTACCTCGAAACCTCGCTGGTTGAGGCCGATTGCGTAAAGTCTTCGCACGTCGGAGTTGTCCTCTACGATGAGCACCTTGGCTTTTGAGGGCATGGCCGCACCTTGTGCAGGTTTCATGCGCATGTAGAATCCGGATCATGCGTGCAGGATGGAACGAGTACTTCATGGGAATCGCGCACCAGGCGGCCACGCGCTCGACCTGTCCGCGCAAGCGTGTGGGAGCGGTCATCGTGCGCGACCGCACCGTGCTTTCGACCGGTTACAACGGCTCGTTGCGAGGTTTGCCGCACTGTGACGATGACGGCTGCGTGATGGAGGATGGGCATTGCGTCACGACTGTGCATGCCGAGGCGAATGCGATTCTGCAGGCGGCCAAGAATGGGATCGCAATCGACGGCGCCGAGCTGTACACGACGGCCTCTCCCTGCTGGAATTGCTTCAAGCTCATCGCCAACGCCGGCATCCGTAAGATTTACTTCGGTGAATTTTACCGCGACGAGCGGTCGCGAGAAGTGGCGACGGAGACGGGAATCGAGCTGATCGATCTGGCCATGCCGGGAGTCGCGGGTCGGGAGTCGGGAGTCGGAGAATCGTGACTCGGTTTGCTTCCGAATCAACCTTCTCCAATTCCGAACCCGGCACTCGCCAGATTTCTCTCCGACACCCGACCCCCGACACGCGACACCCGCACGAATGCTGATCCTGGCCGCAGATACGTCGCTTCCCATTCTCTCGGCTGCGCTGCTGCTCGATGACGCGCTGATCGGCGCGATCGCACTCGAAGGAAAGCACTCGCGGAATGAGAAGCTGCTTCCTGCCATCGATTGGCTTCTGACTGAGGCGGCGATCCAGCGATCGGCGATCGATCTGTTTGCCGTTACGCGCGGTCCCGGCTCGTTCACCGGCGTCCGCATCGGACTGGCCACGATGCAGGGCCTCGCGCTGGCACTCGGCAAGCCTGTTTGCGCGATGTCGACGCATGAGGCGATCGCTTCGGAGTTGGGACGTGCGGCGATCGTCGACGATGCGGGCCGAGGCGAGTTTTACGTTTCGGGATTCGAAGACGGTCGCGAGACCATCGCGCCGCATCTGGCGGGTCGCGATGAAGTCGAATCTCTCGACGTCGTCACGCGCATTTCCGACTTCGTGCAGCACGGCAACGTCGCCCTCGGGTGTGCGCGCCGCGCGCGAGCAATCGCGTTGCGCGGCGACGGCGAGCGCTATCGCGACGTCACGCCGATCTACGTCCGGCTTGCCGAGGCGGAAGTGAAACTGCAGCAGAAGCGATGAGCAGCGAGGGGATCATCTTCGAGCGCGCCACGATGGGCGACATCGCCGCCGTGCATGCGCTGGAACGGCGTTGTTTTCCCGCTCCGTGGCGCCGCGAGTTTTTCGAGAGTGAGGTCGTCACGCCCGGCCGCTTCAATCTCGTGGCCCGCCGCGACGGTGTGATCGTCGCCTACCTCTTCGCGGCCTGGATCGTCGACGAGATGCACATCAACAAGATCGCCGTCGATGCCGGCGCGCGCCGCCAGGGAATCGCGCTGGCGTTGATGGAGCGCTGCCTGGCCTTCGCCGTCGAGAATGGAGTGACGTCGATCTGGCTCGAGGTCCGTCAGTCGAATGAGGAAGCGCAGCAGTTCTACCACGTGCTCCACTTCGAGCCGGAGTACATCCGGAAGGGCTATTACCCGGATGGGGAGGCGGCGGTGGTGATGACTAGGGACCTGTAATTCTTAGTGGGCTGTGTCTGCGTTGGCTTATTGGAATGTTAATTGTTGAATGTTGAATGTTGAGTGTTGAATGTTAAGTGGAGGCGAGATTCCCGCGGACTGCTCAAGACTGGCGTTCCATTCAACACCGAACATCCAACAGTCAACATTCAACATTCAACATTCGTGTGCGACGCAGCCGAGGCGAAGAAGAACTACTCAATCCCGCGCGCCTTCGTGATCCACCGCACCCGATACCTCGCTGCCGGCTTCAGCTTCGCTACCAGCGCATCCGCCACTTCGATCTCGCCGATGACCGCGGACGTCTGACGCGGCATCGCGGCGATGAGCGCGGCTTCTTTTTCCGGATCGCCGCCGCCGTCGGGGCGGATCGAGAACGCCAGCGGATCGGGAGTCACCCATCGCCCTTCCAGCGACGCGATCGCTTCGAGCAGCGACAGCGGCTCGGCGATCAGCTCACCTTCTTTGCTGCGCGTGAATCCTTCGACGAGCAACGGCTCGCTGGGGACGCGCACGACGATGCGCGCCGGCAGCGGATTGAAGACGAGATCGGCTTCCGCTTCGAGCGCGTCCGTGTCCTCATCTTTTGTCAGACCGTCGATTGCCTTTCGGACGCCGTTGACGAGGTCGAGCTCTTTGTCGTCGATGACTGCAGGCCGCGGGTCGTCTTCGTCGCGAAAAAGCGTGGCGAAGATCTCTCGCGCACGCGGCGGGTTGTCGTTCATGTAGTCGTACATCGCGCGAACCGCCTCGAAGTAGCGGACGGCGCGGCGCGCGTAGGCCCGCAACTTTTTCTCGGAGTCGTCGCGTTGCTGCCGCGTCGCGCGCGTCGAGGTGCCGGGATAGATGGCCAGCTCGGCCCAGCCGTCGCCGCGCGTCACGGCGGCGGAAACGGCGACGTCGAAAAAGACTTTCTGCAGATCGGCGACGTCGATGCGTGCGACATGCTCGGCGCGGATCAACTCTCCTCGTGCGCGCTCGTACGTGACGCGCTCGGCTTCCGGACTGGCGTTGGCGAAGCGCTGACTCCACTCGTCGCGTCCGGCCAGAATGTCTTCACGCAGGTGCTCGTCGCGCGCTTTGTCATGCGACTCTTTCGCCGTTGGAAGCGATGTCACGGACGCGATGGTGACGCGTTCTCCCTGATCGTCGAAGGTCAGTGTTAGATCGTGATGCGTGAAGTGCCCGCACGATGCGGCGAAGGCGAACACTGCGCCTGCCAGGCTCATTCGCGCCCATACGGTTCCATTTTTTTCGGTCATCGCGGCAGTCTACCCGGTCGCCTGTTTCGTTTTTGAAACGGGGGTAGGGAAAATCGCCGATGTGTACCTCCTTACGTATCAAGCCAAAGGAGGCCCTGAATGAAACCGCTCCCCGGAAGTACGAAGAGTCCCGCAGAAAATTCACGCGTTGTTGGAGATGTCGATCCCGAACATCCGATGATCGTCACCCTCGTCCTCAAGCCGAAGGCGAACGTGGATGTGGCTGCACATGTGGCGAGCGGCGCCGAGATGTCGCGGGAAGAGTACGCGGGGCGTCACGGCGCCGATGAGAGCGACGTGGCGAAGGTCGAAGAGTTCGCCGCCACGAATCATCTGAGCATCGCCGAGATCAACCTGGCCGCCCGCACGATCGTCCTGGCCGGACGCACGGGCGATATGCAGAAAGCGTTTTCGGTCGATCTGAAGATGTACACCACCGAGGACAACGCGCGATTCCGCGGGCGCGTGGGAGAGGTTTATATCCCCGACGATCTCGATGGCATCGTCACCGCGGTTCTCGGAATCGATGACCGGCCGGTTGCAAAGCCGCATCTGCGCAAGCTCACGCATCTCGTCGTCGCCGAGCCGCAGCTCGAGGTGAAAGCGAAACCTGCGCTGGCACCGGCGGCAACCCCGCACGCGTTCAACGCTCCGGCCGTCGGGAAGCTCTACCAGTTCCCATCCACGCTGAACGGCAGCGGGCAATGCATCGCCATCATCGAGCTGGGCGGCGGCTACAAGATGTCCGATCTCAATCAGTACTTCCAGCAGATTATCGGCATCCCGACGCCGTCGGTGGTCGCTGTCGGCGTGAACGGATCGACCAACAATCCCGGCAAGGACAGCGGGGCCGACGGAGAAGTCGCACTCGACATCGAGGTGGCGGGCTCCATCGCTCCGAAGTCGAAACTGGCCGTCTACTTCGCGCCCAACACGACCGCCGGCTTCCTCAACGCAATCAACGCCGCGGTCCACGACGCGCTGCGCAAACCTTCCGTGATCTCGATCAGTTGGGGCGCCGCGGAGGTTCATTGGACTTCGGCTGCCATGCAGCAGTTCGAGGCCGCCTTCCAGGCCGCCGCCGCCCTCGGCGTCACCGTTCTCTGCGCGTCAGGCGACGACGGCTCCGCCGATGGCGTCAACGATGGCCAGCCGCATGTCGACTTCCCCGCGTCCGCTCCGAGCGCCGTCTCGTGCGGCGGTACGCGCCTCATTGCATCGGGCCCGACGACCATCGCCAGTGAAACCGTCTGGAACACCGGGCCCACGGGTACGGCGGGAGCAGGCGGCGGCGGTGTCAGCAACATCTTCCCGAAGCCGGCCTACCAAGCCTCCGTGACGGTGCCGAAATCGCCGGCCGGGTTTGTTGGCCGCGGTTCACCCGACGTTAGCGGCAACGCCGATCCGTTCAGCGGCTACAACGTCTTCGTCGGCAACAAGAAGCAGGTCATCGGCGGAACGAGTGCCGTTGCTCCGCTCTACGCCGGCCTCACCGCGCTCCTCAATCAGGCCGCGGCGCCGAAGAAAGTCGGATTCATTCAGCCGAAGCTTTATGGAACACCCGGCACCTGCCGCGACGTCACGCAATCCAACAACGATTTCAGCGGCACGCTCGGCGTCTACAAAGCAGCCGCCGGCTGGGATCCCGCATCCGGACTCGGAAGCGCCATCGGCCCGCACTGGCTGTCTGCGCTTGTCTCGAGTCATGGCGCGCAGGTGGCTCCGGAAGATCAGCCCTCGGCATAACACTTCACACGATCCGGGAGGACAGGCGCAATGCCTGTCCTCCTCGTTCATGCTTCCTCGCGAATCGCTGCGATCGGATCGAGCCGCGAGGCCATCCGCGCGGGATACCACGTGGCGACGATCGAAAGCACGATGGCCACGGCGTTGACGCCAATCACATCCGATGGATCGATCGTGAACGGCAGCCAGGCAATCGGATAGATGCCCGCGGGCAACGGCACCAGGTGGTAGTGATCGATGAGCCACGACGCGCTGAGGCCGAAGAGGTTGCCGAGGATGGTGCCGGAGATGCCGATGAGGAGGCCGACCTCGAGAAAGATGATGAGGATCGTCCGCTCCGTTGCGCCGAGTGTTCGAAGCACGCCGACCGACGGTCGCTTCTCGAGAATCAGCATTGAGAGGGACGAGATCAGATTCAGCGCGGCCACGAAGATGATCATCGAGATCGTCACGAACATCACGATCTTCTCCAGCCGCAGAGCCAGAAACAGCGGCCGGTTGATCTCTTTCCACGTCTTGACCTGCACGCCCGGAAACTGCGCCGCCAGCTTCGACTGCATCTCCTCGGCGCGCTCCTCGGGGCCGTACATTTCGATCGACGTCGGCTTGCCGCCGGTGCCGAAGAGGCTCTCCGTTTCGCCGAGGTTGAGGACGGCGTCGGGCGAATCCTCGTTGACCGGTTCGGAGGAAGAGAGACGTGCGATTCGATACTTTCGCCAGACCGGCATCGGACCGAACGGCGTGAGGCGCGTGCGCGGCGAGACCACCGTGATCGTCTCGCCGGTATCGAGCGCAATCGCAGCAGCGAAGTCGCGCGTCACCATGATCTCGTCGTCGGACGGCAGCTCGTGCGCCGCTCCCGACCGGATGCGCATCGGACGCCCGCGCCGCTCGCGATCATTCGCTCCCCAGCCGATGCCTGTGACGCGCGGTCGTACGTCGGTAACGCCCATGCGCCGCGCGGCCGTCTCGATCGCCGCGGCGTTCTCGATCGTCGGCGACCCCGCCGGCTCGATCAGCAGTTGCGGACTCGACGCGATCAACCGCCGCTTGATCTGCCCCTGCAATCCCGCCATCAGCGCCAGCGAGATGAGCAGCGTGGCCACGCCGACCGCGAGACCAAGCATCGAGATCGACGAAAGAAACGCCGTATGCGCCCGCTTGCGAGCGGC
>DATAMS010000026.1:0-25948 GCA_036260495.1 Thermoanaerobaculia bacterium | reverse complement strand
ACGAAACATGCTCTCCGACTTTTGCCGCACTGCCAACGCCATTGCCGCGACGACGAAAAAGTCGGAGAAGGAGCGCCTTCTCGCTGATTACTTCGTCTCGCTCGATGACGCATCGCTCGAGCGCGCCGCCGTTTTCTTTTCTGGCTCACCGTTCCCGCGCAAGGACCAGCGAGCCGCGGGAGTTGGCGGCGCAGCATTGAGCGACGCGCTCGTCGAAGTCACCGGCCGTCCGGCGGAGGAAATCTGGAGCGCCTGGTCGCAATACGGCGATGCGGGCGACACGGCAGCGGCATTGTTTCCGATCGATCCGAGCCGCTCGGTGACTCTGTCGGAAGCGGGCGAGACCTTCGAGTTGCTGGCGGCGACGCCGGGCGCCATCGACAAGAAGAACCTGCTCGTCGGGCTGCTTCGCAAGCTCGATCGTGAAGGTGTTCGTTACGTCGTGAAGATTTTGCTTCGTGAGTTTCGCATCGGACTGCAGGAGGGACTCGTGGAGGCCGCGATCGCGAAGGCGTTCCATCGTCCGCTTGTCGCGGTCCGTCGCGCCAACATGCTCACCGGCGACATCGGCGCGGCCGCGCTTCTGGCCCGTGCCGATGCACTCGACAGTGCGCAAATGAAGCTCTTCCATCCGTTCGCCTTCATGCTGGCGCAACCGGAGGAAGATCCGGAAGAGATCGTAGCCATGCTCGGTGCGGGCGCGTTCGCGGACGACAAATACGACGGCGTCCGTGCGCAGATTCACGCCAGCGCGGGCGACGTGCGGATCTACTCGCGGACGCTCGACGATGTCACGCATCGGTTCCCGGAGATCGAATCGGCAGCGCGTGCTCTCGGCCGCGAGGCCGTTCTCGATGGCGAGATCGTCGCGTTCAGCGATCGCGTGCTTCCGTTCGCGACCATTCAGAAGCGGCTCGGGCGGCGGAAGGCTTCGGAGGCGTTGCTGCGCGATGCTCCGGTGGTGTTCTTTGCCTTCGATCTGCTTTTCATCGACGGCCAAGTTCTTCTCGAGACTCCGTTACGCGAGCGGCTCGCGCGCCTGCGCGAGCTGCTGGCCGCAGCGCCCGAATCGATTCGTTTCACCACGCAGACCGAGGTTCGCGACGCCGCTCATGTCGATGAGTTGTTCGATGCGGCGCGCGCTCGAGCCAACGAAGGACTCGTCATCAAGGCGCCAGATTCCGTTTACACGCCGGGCCGGCGCGGCAAGTCGTGGCTGAAGTACAAGAAGGCGCTGGCGACACTCGATTGCGTCGTCACCGCGGCTGAGTACGGGCACGGCAAGCGACGCTCGGTGCTGTCCGATGTCACCTTTGCTGTTCGTCGCGACAATGAGCTGGTCAACATCGGCAAGGCGTACTCGGGACTCACCGACGCGGAGATCGAGACGCTGACGAAGCACTTCCAGGCTACGACAACGTCGCGGCACGGGCCGGTACACGTCGTCGAGCCGGCGATCGTTCTCGAGATCGCGTTTGACCGCATTCAGGAGTCGGCGCGTCACAAATCCGGCTACGCGCTTCGCTTTCCTCGCATCGCGCATCTTCGCGATGACAAGACAGTGGATGAGATCTCCACGATCGACGAAGTGCGGCGCATTTACGAAGGACAGTTGAAGCGCGAGCGGCAGGAGTGACATCCTTCGCTGTCCCGATGCCCGACTCGTTCGTTGCCGCACCGCCAAAAGACCTTCTGTTGGACGAAGGTTTTCGCTTCGTCCACGGCCAGACCATCGCACCCTTCACGATCCGCTACGAAACGTTCGGCGAGCTGAATGCCGAGGGATCGAACGCCATTCTGGTCTGCCACGCGCTTTCCGCCAGCGCGCATGCTGCCGGCAAATACCGCGACGATCCTGACGAGAAGCCTGGCTGGTGGGATGGCCTCATCGGGTACAGAAAGGGGATCGATCTGCAGAAGTACTTCGTCATCTGCGCGAACCTTCCCGGCTCCTGTTTCGGAACAACGGCGCCCTCATCGATCGATCCCGCGAACGGGCGGCACTACGGATCGCGTTTCCCCTGGCCGACGATCGAGGACATGGTTCATTCGCAAAAGGTTCTGCTCGACCGGCTTGGCATCACGCGGCTTCGCGCGGTCGCCGGCGGGTCACTCGGCGGGATGCAGGTTCTGATGTGGGCGGCGCTGTATCCGGATTTCATGGATTCGATCATCACGATGGCTGCAGGCGCGGCGGTCCCGGTTCAGGGAGTGGCGTGGCATGTGATCGGACGCAAAATGATCGAGAGCGACGCGCGCTTCAACGGCGGCGACTATTACGACCATCCCGAACCGCTTCGCGGATTGCAGGTGGCGCGGATGGTCGGCCACATGACCTATCTTTCGGCGCAAGCGCTGCAGTCGAAATTCGGGAGGCGCCGCCGCGGCAACACGCGCCAGTTCGAGATCGACTCCTACTTCGAACATCAGGGGCGGAAGTTCGCGGCGCAGTACGACGCTAACTCGTACATTCGGGTTCAGGCGGCGATGGATGAGATGGATCTCGAAGAAAAGTACGGTTCGTTGCAAGAAGCCTTCGCCAAATGGCGCGGCCGCACGCTGCTCGTCTCCTTCGACACCGACTGGCTTTTTCCTGTCAGCGACGTCGAGCGCGTCGAATCAGCGATGGTTGCCAACGGCACCGATGTGCAACACGAACGGATCGCGTCCACGAACGGCCACGACACCTTCCTCATCGACTACAACTTGATCACGCCGCCGGTGACTTCGTTTCTGGCATCACTTCCATGATGCTTCGAACTGCCGCAGCCGCTGTTCCAGCCGCCACTCGATCCGCGCCTTCGTGTTCTTCGCGAGAAAGTCGGTGCAGGCGTCGGACGTCTTCGCTGATCCGGTCTCATTCGCACACGGAGCACTAACCGCTTTGTAGTCGTGCTTCACCCACAGCGAATCGCCCTCGGCAAACGAGTACTCGAGACTGTTCCGCGCAAGTTGTTTGAGAGTCGCGTAATCCAGCCCCTGATCCTGCACCGCGCGCATGTACTGGTTCGTCATGTCGTCGCGCGAAACGCCCGGATCGTCCGTTGCGAGCGCCACTGGAACTCCGGCAGCGAGGTAGAGATGCAGTGGATGCGCTTTGCCGGACACGCCGAGGATGACGTCGTTGCTGGTGAGGCAGACTTCGACGGCGACATGGCGCGTGGCCATGATCGAAAGCAGGCCGGCGGCATCGTCTTCGTACGAAACGTCGACTCCGTGGCCGATGCGCTGCGCGCCGGCGATCACGACCGAGTCGCGGATGTGATTGCGAAGTCCCTCCGGCGGAACCAGACCGGGCGTGAGCTCGCCCGCATGTGTCGTCAGGTGAATGGCCGGGTAGAGCTGATGGAAAAACGCGAACATGCGCATCTGCTCGTCGAAGTCGTGCATCGAGATATAGCTGTCCTCGGGCATGACGGGATTGAGTCCGACGACGCGCGAATCGGCGCTGGCCAGTTCGTAGCCGACGACCATTTCGACGAAGAGTTGCTGCAGCGGAACGCCGCGGTGCAACTCGTACAGGTAGCGGACGGTCGATTCGCAACCGGGCATCGCTTTCGTCGTACCGCAATGGAGACTCGTGCGCATGCGCGCCTCGGCATCGTCAATCACGGCGCGGGAGGCGGCAATGATCGGCGGAACCTGTCCGCTGGCCATGATCGTGGCGCGCGCGTCCGCCATGCTCTGGCCAGGAGTGACGACCTTCATCAGGTCGCGTGCTTTGCCGAAATCGGGCGCGATGATCGTCTCGACGTAGTCCACATTTTCGGTGGCCAGCCGCCAGACATCCTCAGTCAGCATCTCGGGCACATGCGCACGCGAGACCGCGCTGAACTTGCCGAAGGTGTTGAAGAAGTGATCGTGTCCCGACTCGATGCCGGACCGGAACTGCCGCATCGAAAGAGCGTCGAGCATCTGGCCGTAGAGCGACGAGTAGGGAGCGAACAGCGTCGCAGCTGGCACGATGGCCGCGGCTTGACTCGGATTTGCAGCGAGCTGGTCGGGCGTGGCGCACTGAGCGATCGTGAGCCTGACGGAATCAACGCAGATCCCGTCGGCAGCGGCGAAGCGAAGATACGACTCGGCGTAAACGGAGCCCGACAAATGGTTGTGGAGATCGCCGCCTTTGGGCATGGCCTGGAGAACCTGACGCAGGATGACGCGATCGGAGACCAGCGCCGGCTGAGCGAGCGCGGTTGTGGCGATGAACAGGGAGAGCGCGCCGAGGACTCGGCGTGCCCGCGAGGAAAAGGGCGTCATGGGATGGACCTCCGTGAGATGAGTGTAACGCGGCGGCCCGGCACGTTAATAGGTATTTGTTACGCGGAGCGAATGCTCACGAAATCGGAATCGATAACGCAGATCAAATGCCTAACGATTAGTTTAAGCGAACGTTTGCAGCTAATGCGCAGTAAATGCGTGCCGATTAAGCTGGCTGCTATTCGTTCGCGGCGTTCGGCATTGCCGCAATCGCCGCACGATAGTCGCACTCGGGGTTGTTGCAGTACTCGATGTGGCCCTCGCGCTTCGTTTCCTTTTCGAGAAGATAGGGAGTGGCGCATTTCGGGCAAGGGCGAGGTACCGGGCGATTGTTCAGCGCGAAGTCGCACTTCGGATAACGCGAGCAGGAGAAGAAGATCCCGCGCCGCGAGCGGCGCTCAACCAGCTCGCCTTCTTTGCAAGTGGGGCAGGAAACGCCGGTCGGCTTCGGAGGCGTGCCTTTGCCGCCGCCGATCTTGCGAATGGTTTTACACTCGGGATAACCGGAGCAGGAGTAGAACGGACCGTAACGGCCGCTCTTCAGCACCATCTCCTTACCGCAGTTCTCGCACGGAGGCTGGGGCTCGTTCGGGATGTTCGCTTTGAGCAGGCGCGGGTCTTTCGTGTTCTTGCAGTCGGGATAGCCGGTGCAGGCGTAAAACTGGCCGAAGCGCGAGCGTTTGAGCTGCATCGGCTTGCCGCACTTGTCGCAGACGATCGCCTCGCCCTCGGGTGTCTCGGCCGCATCGCCGCGCGCCGTTTCCTTCGTGTTCTTGCACTCGGGATAGTTCGAGCAGGCCAGGAACTCGCCGAAGCGGCCGAACTTGATGGCCATCGGCGAACCGCACTTCTCGCAGATCTCGTCCGTCTCGACGCCGGTGCGTTTGACCTCGATCATCTCTTTGCCGGCGCGGGCTAAGTCCTTGTTGAACTTGAGCGAAAAGTCCTTCATGGCCTCGTGCCACTCGACTTTGCCTTCTTCGATCTCGTCGAGTTTCCCTTCCAGCTCCGCGGTGTAGCCTTCGTCGATGATGTCGCCGAAGGAAGCTTTCAGGAGCTTGGTGACGAGCATGCCGAGCTGCGTTGGAAAGAACTTTCCGTCGTCTTTGTAGGTGTAGTCGCGCGTCTGGATCGTGGTCATGATCGAGCCGTACGTCGATGGACGGCCGATGCCGTTCTCTTCCAGCGCTTTCACGAGCGTTGCTTCCGTGTAGCGCGCTGGCGGCTGCGTGAAGTTCTGTTTCGTGTCGAGATTGATGAGCGAAAGGACTTCGCCCTCGTTCATCGCCGGGAGTGCCTTGGAGTTCTCAGGCTTCTCGTCGTCCTCGTCCGCACCATCGACCGATGCATCCTGGAAGACGGCCAGGAAGCCGGCGAACTTCTGTACCTCGCCCGACGCGCGGAGCGTGTAGGCACCGTTGCGGATGTCGACGTCGGTGACGTCGAACAACGCCGGCTTCATTTGCGATGCCACGAAGCGGTCCCAGATCAGTTTGTAGAGGTTGTACTCCTCGCGGGTGAGGTGGTCCTTGATCGCGTCGGGCTCGTGCTCGAGAGAGGTCGGTCGGACGGCCTCGTGCGCTTCCTGCGCCTGTGCAGCTTTCTTGACACGATAAACGTTTGGCTTTTCGGGAAGGATATCGGCGCCGTATTTCGTGCCGATATATTGTCTCACTTCGGCAATGGCGTCTTCGCTGATGCGGACGGAGTCGGTACGCATGTAGGTGATCAGACCGACGTGCCCGAACGCGCCCAGCTCTTTGCCTTCGTAAAGCTTTTGTGCGATCTGCATCGTGCGCTTCACGGGATACTTGAAACGGTTGTACGCGGTCCGCTGCAATGTCGAGGTGATGAATGGCGCCGCGGCAGTCTGCTTCTTTTCTTTCCGAGCAATTGACTCGATGACGAACGCGCCCGACTTGAGAGCGGCTTCGATCGTGCGGGCCTGCTCCTCGTTGTCGACGTCCGCTTTCTTCCCGTCGATCTTCGACAGCTTGGCGATGAACTGGGGCGGCATGCCCGCGGCCAGTTTCGCCGCGAAGCTCCAGTACTCCTCGGGGACGAAGGCTTTGATCGATTCCTCGCGGTCGACGATCATTTTCAGCGCGACCGACTGCACGCGTCCGGCGGAGAGGCCGCGCCGAACCTTGTCCCAGAGCAGGGGAGAGAGCTTGTAGCCGACCAGGCGGTCCAGAACGCGACGGGCCTGCTGCGCGTTAACCTTGTTCATGTCGATCTCGCCGGGCTGATCGATTGCCTTGCGGACCGCGTTCTTGGTGATTTCGTGGAAGAGGATGCGGCGGACTTTCGTGGCGTCGCCGCCGAGGAGCTTCATCACGTGCCAGCCGATCGCTTCTCCCTCGCGATCAGGGTCCGATGCGATGAAGACCGTCGTGGCTTTCTTGGCGGCGGCGCGCAGCTCGCTGACGACCTTCTCTTTTCCTTCGAGAACTTCGTAGGTCGGCTCGAATGTCTCTTCATCGACGCCGAGCTCGCTCTTGGGGAGATCGCGAACGTGACCGACCGAGGCTTTGACGATGTAGTCGCTGCCGATGAACTTGTTGATCGTCTTCGCTTTTGCGGGAGACTCGACGATGACGAGGTTTTTGGCCATTGCGGAACGCCCCAAACTTCCACGCCGGCGCCGGAATTCCTCGCGCGCGCATCATGCGCACGCGTACGCGAGGCGGCGGAGTGGTCTGAGGCGCGGACGATAGCACCGCAGGTCAGGAAGGCCAAAAAACGCTACAACCGGTGGAGTTCGGCGCTTGGCGCGCGCTCACCAGCGACAAAACAACGACGCGAAATGTTGAGTGTTGGATGTTGAGTGATGAGTGTTGAGTTGAATGAACAGGACCACCGTTCATTCAACGCCAGACCAATCCAACGCCGCAGGCCGTGCCCGCCTACTCTTCTTCGTCTTCGTCGGCGCCGCCGGCGGCTTTGTACTTTTTCGTCTTGTTGTAGAGCGTCTTGTACGAGATGCCCAGGATTTCGGCGGTCTTGCGGCGGTCGCCGTCGGTCATGTTGAGCGTCTCTTCGATCACGATCCGCTCGACTTCTTCCATCGGCTGTCCGAGCGGGATCATCACGCCGTCCCGTGAACGGCGCTTGCGGGCGCCGAGGAGCTTGTCGGGAAGGCACTCGGGTGTGAGGCTGCTGCCGCGCGCCATGATGAACGCGCGATTGATGACGTTGCGCAGTTCGCGGACGTTGCCGGGCCACTCGTACTGCTGCAGCGCTTCGATGAAGTCCGCCTCGATCGTCTCCACTTTTTTCTCTTCCGTCTCGTTCAGCTTCTGCAGGAAGAAGTGGGAAAAAAGCGGGATGTCCTCGAGCCGGTCGCGAAGCGGCGGCACTTCGATGGGGAAGACGTTGAGGCGGTAGTAGAGATCCTCGCGCATCTTGCCGTCGATGATCGCCTTCTGCGGATCGCGGTTGGATGCTGCAATGACGCGCGCTTCGATGTAGATCTCTTCGTTGCCACCGACGCGGCGGAACTTGCCTTCTTCGAGCACGCGCAGGAGCTTCACCTGCAACTCGATCGGCATCTCGGTGATCTCATCGAGGAAGACCGTGCCGCCCTTGGCGACTTCGAAATAGCCCTCGCGCCGTTTGATCGCGTTCGTGAACGCGCCCTTCTCGTGACCGAAAATCTCGGACTCGATCAGCGTGGGCGAGATCGCGCCGCAGTTGAAGGCAATGAACGGCTTGAGCCGGCGGCGCGAAAGTGTGTGAATCGTGTTGGCGACGACTTCCTTGCCCGAGCCTGACTCGCCGACGATGAAGACGTTCGCGTCAGTGTTCGCGACCATCTCGATCTCTTCGAAGAGCTTCTGCATTCGCGGCGACTTGCCCACGAGATGCCCGAGGGCGCCCATCTTCTGGAGCTGACGGCGAAGCTCGAGGATCTCCTGCTTCATCATCTGCTTGTCTTCGACGGTCTTGAGGATGACCTGCAGGCGCGGAAGATCAACCGGCTTCGTGACGTAGTCCTCGGCACCTACTTTCAGCGCTTTGACCGCGGAATCGACGGTGGCGTGGCCGGTGAGGATGACGACGGAGACGTCGGGATAGGTTTCTTTGATCCGGTGCAGGAGGTCGAGACCCGAGCCGTCCGGAAGTTTCAAATCGACAATCGCGACGTCGGGGACCATCTTCGAAATGGAGCTCCAGCCGGCTTTTACCGTGTCGGCGACTTCCGCTTCGTAGCCCCAGTCTTCGACCACGTCGGCCATGCCGGCGCTCGTGGCGCGATCATCATCAACGATCAGTACTTTTTTCATGGTTTACCCGGAAAGGACAGCCGGATCACGACCTTATCACGTTCCTCCGTCCCATTCAGCTCACCGCCATAGGTCTCCACGATGAGTCTGGCGGCTGCCAACGATAGGTCGGGGTTGCCGAGCGCGTCGGTGTAGTAGAACTTGAAGATCTTCGTCATCTCGAAGTCGTCTGCTGCGGGATTGCCGGCGATGGCGAGAGAAAACGATTCTGCATTCGTCTCGGCCGACGCTTGCCGGCCTTCCTCGCGAAAGACTCGCGCAGCGCCTTCAAAAAACAGGCTGAAGGCTTGACGTATTCTGGATTCGTGAGCGGATACTAAGAACGAGCCCTCAAACGGCGCGAGCTCGAACGACGCGTCCGCCGCTGCCTCGGCGGAAAGAGCACAGACGTCGACCTTCGTCAGCGCTTCGTCGCCTTTTGGAGGTGTGGAGAGCACGAAGAAGGCGTCGAAGATCCGCGCCATGCGCCGCAGTTCCTGCTCGATCGATCGGGCGTAGGCGTTGACTTTCTCGTCGTCGCCGCCCGTCAGCTTCGACACGCGCATGCGAAGCAACTCGAGGTTGAGCACAGCGACGTTCAACGGCGTCTTGAGATCGTGCGCCGTGTCGCTGCTACGTCGAAAGTTCGTTTTGGCGAAGCTCTCGAGCCAGGGTTCCATGTCAGTGTGGTTCGCGGCCGATACCGATCATCGCAATGGATTCTTCGAGCCGTCCCGCAACAAGATCGAACTCCGGATCCTGCGACGACAGATACTGCATCTCTTTTTCTGCGGCGATGCGATCGGCTTCCGCCGCTGCGGGGTCAATCTCCGAGGCAAGTATCCCGCGCTCGGCCAGCACAATCACGCGAGCCGGAAGAACTTCGGCGAAACCCCACGACAGCACCATCCGATGCGTGATGGTTCCGGTGCGGTAGCGCATCACGCCGATCTTCAGCGTTGTCAGCAGCGGGGTGTGGCCGGGAAGCACACCGATCTCGCCATCACTCGCGGGAAGAACGACCTCGTCGACCTCGACCTCGACGATCTTCCGTTCGCGCGAAACGACGGTGAGCGTGATGCTGGTTGGGAGCGCGTCTGCCATTCGATTCCTTTACGCCGCTTCCTTTTTCATCTGTTCGGCGCGCTCGAGCACCTGCTCGATCGTTCCCATGAGCAGGAAGGCCTGCTCCGGAATGTCGTCGTGCTTACCCTCGACGATCTCGCGGAAGCCTTTGATCGTGTCGGCAATCTTGACGTACTGCCCCTTGATGCCGGTGAACTGCTCAGCAACGTGGAAGGGCTGCGAGAGAAAGCGCTGAATCTTGCGAGCGCGGTTGACGATGACGCGATCTTCTTCCGACAGCTCGTCGATACCCATGATGGCGATGATGTCCTGCAGATCCTTGTACTTCTGCAACACGGCCTGGACGGCGCGGGCGGTGTTGTAATGCTCGTCGCCGAGGATGCGCGGGTCGAGGATTTTGGAGGTGGATGCGAGCGGATCAACGGCCGGATAGATGCCGAGCTCCGCGATCTGGCGCGAGAGAACCGAGGTGGCGTCGAGGTGGGCGAAGGCCGTTGCCGGCGCGGGATCGGTGAGATCGTCGGCGGGAACGTAGATCGCCTGAACCGAAGTGATCGAGCCGCGTTTTGTTGATGTGATGCGCTCCTGCAGCTCGCCCATCTCCGTGGCGAGGTTCGGCTGGTAACCGACGGCGCTGGGCATGCGGCCGAGAAGGGCCGAGACTTCGGATCCTGCCTGCGTGAAGCGGAAGATGTTGTCGATGAAGAGCAGCACGTCCTGACCTTCGGCATCGCGGAAGTGCTCGGCGACGGTCAAACCGGTGAGGCCGACGCGCAGGCGCGCTCCCGGCGGCTCGGTCATCTGGCCGTAGATCAATGCCGCCTTCGACTTCGACGGATCGCCCGGCACGATGACGCCGGTCTCGGCAAACTCGAGCCAGAGATCGTTGCCTTCGCGCGTGCGCTCGCCAACACCCGCGAACACGGAGAATCCGCCGTGCTCTTTGGCGACGTTGTTGATGAGCTCCATGATCAGAACGGTCTTGCCGACGCCGGCGCCGCCAAACAGGCCGGTCTTGCCGCCCTTGGTGTACGGCTCGAGGAGGTCGATGACCTTGATCCCGGTCTCGAACATCTCGATGTTGGTCGACTGTTCGTCGAAGCGCGGCGGCTGCCGGTGAATCGAGAGCGTCGTCTCGGCGTTGACCGGACCTTTGTTGTCGACCGGCTCGCCGAGGACGTTGAGAATGCGGCCGAGCGTCTCGCGTCCGACGGGGACCATGATCGGGCCGCCGGTGTCGATCGCCTTCATGCCGCGGACCATTCCATCGGTCGGCTTCATGGCGATGCAGCGAACCTGGTTCTCACCGATGTGATTGGCCACTTCGGCGATGACGTCAATGGGGACTTTGCCCAGTTCGCCGTTGTCGACGATGCGAATGGCGTTGTAGATGGCCGGAAGGTGACCTTCCTCGAACTCGATGTCGAGCGCAGGCCCGATGACCTGAATCACTTTTCCGACGCGCTGGGGTTTGGTTTCTTCGTTTGCCATGTCTTCTCCGTTGTCTATTGCGCTGCGGCAGCGCCCGAGACAATCTCGATGATCTCTTTGGTGATGGCCGCCTGACGGATGCGGTTGTAGGTGAGCGTCAGGTGCTCGATCATGTCCGACGCGTTCTTCGTGGCCGCTTCCATCGCGGTCATACGCGCTCCCTGTTCGGCGGCAGCCGACTCGAGGAGAACGCGGTAGAGCTGAAACTCGATGTGCTTCGGCAGGAGGTCCGAAAGAATCTGCTCCGGCCCGGGCTCGTAAAGGTAATCGACGCCACTCTGCTGCTCCGATGCGTCGTCGAAATCGCGTGCGATCGGCAGAAGACGTTCGGCGCGAACATGCTGGGCGATGATCGACTTGAACTCGTTGTAGACGACGTAAACGCCGTCGATCTTTTCTTCGATGAAGTCTTTGATCAGACCTTCGGCAATCTCGTGAACAACGCCGAGTGAAAGCGCCTGCGAGACCATGACGTTTTGCCGGACCGGAATGGGACGCCGCTTGAAAAAGTCGCCGCCTTTGCGGCCGATCGTCAGAACCGAAACGGCTTCGAAGGATTGTTCGCGGATGAAGTTCTGCGCGGCGCGGATGACGTTGGCGTTGAACGCGCCGCAAAGTCCGCGATCGGCGGTGACCACGATAACGACGACGTTCCGCTCCGGCTCGCGCGCCTGCAGCAGCGGATGCGCGTTGATGTCGACGCGAGTCGACACCGAAGAGAGCACCTTGCGAAGTCCCGCGGCGTACGGGCGCGCGGCGAACATCCGCTCCTGCGCGCGGCGCAGTTTGGCCGCGGCCACCATCTTCATGGCCTTGGTGATCTGCTGCGAGTTCTTGACGCTGCGGATCCGGCGCCGGATATCGATCGTGCTTGGCATTTGTCAGTTACGCCGCGAGGGCGTTGGCGTTGTCTTTCACGTATTGCGCTTTGAATTCGGTGATGGCATCGCGCAGCGAGCCTTCGAGCTCGGCATCGAACTTCGTCGCGGTCTCGAGCTTGTCGAGCACGTCGCTCTTCTCGTCGCTCAGGTACTGATGCAGCGCCGTCTCGAACGGGAGAACTGCACTGACCGCGAGGTTGTCGAGGAAGCCTCGGACGCCGGCGTAAACCGAGGCGGTCTGGAGCCCGATACGCATCGGACGATACTGTCCCTGCTTGAGGATCTCGACGAGACGCCGGCCGCGATTGAGCTGCGATTGCGTGGCTTTGTCGAGATCGGATCCGAACTGCGCGAACGCGGCCAGCTCGCGGTACTGCGCGAGGTCAAGACGCAGCGTGCCGGAGACGGAGCGCATCGAGCGCACCTGCGCGGAACCGCCGACGCGCGACACCGAGATGCCGACGTTGATGGCGGGACGGACGCCGGAGTGGAAGAGGTCCGTCTCCAGGAAGATCTGTCCGTCGGTGATCGAGATGACGTTGGTCGGGATGTACGCGGAGACGTCGCCGGCCTGCGTCTCGATGATCGGCAGCGCGGTCAGCGAGCCGCCGCCCTTCTCATCGGCCATCTTCGAGGCGCGCTCCAGAAGCCGCGAGTGAAGATAGAAAACGTCGCCGGGATACGCCTCGCGGCCGGGTGGACGGCGAAGCAGCAGCGAGATCTCGCGATAGGCCGCAGCGTGTTTGGAGAGATCGTCGTAGATGATCAGCGCGTGCTGGCCGTTGTAGAGAAAGTACTCGGCCATCGCGCAGCCGCCGTACGGCGCGAGGTACTGCATCGGCGCAGGGTCGGAAGCGGAGGCGTTGACGACGATGCTGTAGTCCATCGCGCCGTTTTCTTCGAGCGTGCGGACGACTTGCGCGACCGTCGACTTTTTCTGACCGACGGCGACGTAGACGCAGATGACGTTCTTGCCCTTCTGATTGATGATCGTATCGACGGCGACGGCGGTCTTGCCGGTCTGGCGGTCGCCGATGATGAGCTCGCGCTGTCCGCGGCCGATCGGAATCATGGCGTCGACGGCTTTGAGTCCGGTCTGCAGCGGCTCTTTGACCGGCTTGCGATCGACGACGCCGGGAGCGAGGCGCTCGATCGGATAGAACTCGGTGGTGTTGATCGGACCCTTGCCGTCGATCGGAACACCGAGCGGATTGACGACGCGGCCAACGAGAGCCGGACCGACCGGGACGGACATGATCTTGCCGGTGCGTTTGACCTCGTCGCCTTCCTTGATCGCCGATGCCTCGCCGAGGAGAACGACGCCGACGTTGTCTTCCTCGAGGTTGAGGGCCAGCCCAGCGATGTCGTGAGGGAACTGAACCAGCTCACCAGCCATGACGCGGTCGAGGCCGTAGACGCGCGCGATGCCATCGCCGACGGAGACGACGGTACCGACTTCAGAGACATCGACGCCGCGGCCGATTCCGCTTAATTGCTGGCGAATAATCTCTGTGATTTCTTCTGCTTTCAAATCAACGGCCATAAAGTCTCCCGAAAATGCTTCGCGCTAAAACGCGATCAATACGTCACGCTAATGATGCGCGGAATTTCTCGATCTTGCCCGACACGGAAGCGTCGTAAACCTCGCTGCCGATCTTTGCTACGAATCCGCCGATGAGGTCAGGATCGACCGTGACATCGATGTCGACGTTCGCGCCAACCTTGCGCTCGAGCATCGCCCGCAGCTCGCTTTGTTCTTTCGCCGACAGCTCGCTGGCCGAGCGCACCTCGGCAGCCACGGTTCCTGTTGCCTCGCGGATCATCGTCGCCAGCCCAGCCACGATCGCGGCGAGGTCGTTGATGCGACGGTTTTGAATGAGAACGTCGAGCAGCCGCACGGCCAGCTCGGACAGGCCGAGGTGACCGGCGATCGCTGCTGTCACTTTGTGCTTCGAGTCGAAGTCGATGCCCGGATTGGCGTACATCGCCTGCAGGCCGGCCGACGATTGGCGCACCTTCTCGAATGCGGTCATCTCGTCGCGCAGCGCGGCCGCCTTTTCCGCCGACTTCACGGTGTCCATGATGGCGCGGGCGTACGGTCTGGCGAATCGTCGGATCATGTGCGCGCTCCTTCGACTTCGCGGACGCTCTCTTCGAAGAGCCGCTCCCGATCCTGATCGGTTACTTTTTCGCGGAGGATCTGCTCGGCGCGCTGCGTGGCAAGCTCTCCGGCGAACTCGGTCAATTCATGACGCGCGTGTTTGAGCCGGCTGTCGACTTCGTTGCGGGCCGACTGCAGGATCTTCTGCGCCTCGGCTTCGGCGGCGGCGATGAGCTCGCGTTTCTGGCGCTCACCTTCAACTTGCGCGCGCTCCTGGATGCCGCGGACGTCGGCTTCGATCTGCGTCAGCCGGGCCTGAATGTCGCTGGCCAGTTGATCGGCTTTCGCTCGTCGCGCGCGTGCCTCTTCGGCATCGGTCTGAATCTGGACGCGGCGCGCGGCGAGTGCGTTCTTGACCGGTCCGCCGATCAGCCACCCGAGGACGCCGAAGAAGAGGAGCATGTTGACGAGCTTCAGGATCCAGCCAGGAATCCCGAAGTAGGTTTTCGGCGGTCCGAGCTCGCCGCCGTGTGCCTCGTTCGGATGCGCTTCTTCGTGCGAAACCTTCTCGGCACCTTGCGCGACATTGCCGGCGTCGTTGCCATGCTTCTGCGCGAAGAGAACTGCCGGAACGAGTAGCAGCGTGATGATCAGGATCAGACGCCGCATCAAACCGGTCTCCCCAGAATCCGTTCCGCCGCCAGTTGCGCCAGCGCTTCGGATTCGCGCACGATTTTGGCGCGCGCTTCGACGACGTCCTGTTTGAGCCGCTCGTCGGCTTCGCTGACGATCGCGTTGGCGTCGTTGTGCGTCTTTTCGACGATGGAGGTGCGATACGCGGCCGCGTCGCGGCGGAAGTGATCGCGCACGCCGGCGGCGGCGTGCCGCGCGGCATGAAGCTGATTCTCCATCTGCGACGTTGCTTCGCTGAAGCGCGTCATCGACTGTTCGTAGAGGTCGTTGGCGGAGCGCACTTCCTCCTCCCGCGCTTCAATCACGCGATTGACCGGGCGGAGGAAGAATCTGCTGACGATCAGGTAGTTCAGGATGAAAATCACCATGATCGCGAGCAGAGAGTAATCGGGCGTCAGATTGATTTGCATAGACTGTTTTGGAGCCGGAAAAACCGGCGCGTGAGCCCGCGCCGAACCCCGAGGCGGCGGTTGTATACCACAAGGGAAAGAACGTTGTCACCTCGCCGGTTGTGCGCGCTGTGCCGGATAAAAGCTCAACGGAAACGTATATCAGCGTCCTCGAGCGCGCGGATGATTTCTTTCGCGAGGTCGCTGGGTCCCAACCGCAAAGCCTGCAATGCGGGCGGGGATGTTCGCTCTGTTGCTACGGCTTGTTCGAGATCGGCTCGGGCGATGTTCCTCTGATCGCCGAGGGGCTGGAAAAGCTTCATCCGAAGCGCCGGTCGATGATCATCCGCCGCGCGCGAGAGATCGTTTCGTCGTCCGCGCACCCCGATCTTCGCGATTGCACGCCCGCCGAGAAGGATGCGTTCTTTGAGCGCACGGCATCGATGCCGTGTCCGAATCTGAACGAGCGCGGCGAGTGCCTGATGTACGAGCACCGGCCGTTAGTCTGCCGCACATTCGGCCTTCCGCTTCGCGACGGCGATCGCTACATCGGCGACATCTGCGAGCTGAATTTTCGCGAGGCCTCGCAACCCGAGCGCGAGAGCGCCGCCTGGGATCTGCAATGGGAAGACGTCCTCGGCGCCGAGGACGAATACACGATTCCCGAAGCCATCGTATTGATTGCGCGAATGCGCGGATGGTGATGTATTGCGCGCGCAATTAAGCCAGCGCAACTACGCCTTTGACGCGATGTTCGTCACCGTCGCAGGCTTCTTGTCGCCCATCACGCAATTGCCCTGAAAGATGGCGCCTTCTTCGATGATGAGGGCTGGCGTATCGATGTCGCTGTAGACCTTGCCGTTGCGGTGGATCTCCACGCGCTGGGCGGCCACGATCTTGCCGACGATCGTGCCGCTGATGGCGATGCGTCCGACGTGGACGTCGCCTTCGATATGCGCGCTCTCGCCGACGATCAGCTCGTTCTTTGAAACGATCTTGCCGTTGAAGCGGCCGTCGATACGCATCGTGTCTTCGAACTCCAGCTCTCCGTGAAACGACGAGCCGCGGTCGAGAAAGCCATTTAGTTCACCACTCTTGTTTTTCATTTCTGTCCCCATGCCTTTCTCTTTTCCCGGTTTCCGGAGCCCGCGCTGGATCAGCAGGAATCCGAAGGCGGCAACGAGCACCGCCGCGGCGACCAGGAGCGTAACGCTAACGGCGCCTTCCCATCAGCTCATCGACGACGCGAATGAGCTCGTCTTCGCTGCCATAACGAATGTGGATCACGCCCCCGCGGCGCCTGCGGTCGATTTCTACTTTCGTACGCAAAGTTCTTTGCAACTTGTCTTCCGCGTCGCGCGTGAAGACGTCCTTTTCCTTTTCTTTCTTCTCCACCGCTTTGGGCGAGCTCTCCGACGCCAGCATCTCCGTCTGACGCACATTGAGATTCTTGCGGACGACGCGGTCGGCGAGCTGCTCCTGTTTCTTCGGCGACTCGATTGCCAGCAATGCCCGCGCGTGGCCCATCGAAAGCTGACCGGCGGCGAGCAGTTTCTTCACCGAGTCGGGCAGCTTGAGCAGCCGCAGGAAGTTGGCGACGGTCGAGCGCTCCTTGCCGACACGCTTCGAGATCTCCTCCTGCGTCAACTGAAACTCATCGTGGAGCTGATGGTAGGCAAGCGCCTCTTCGATCGGGTTGAGATCTTCGCGCTGGATGTTTTCGATCAGCGCGATTTGAAGGGCATCGCCCTCCTGCATCATCTCTTTAATGAGCGCGGGAACGGTGGTCAGGCCAGCCTTCTGCGCAGCGCGGAAGCGGCGCTCGCCGGCGATCAGTTTGTACTTGTCGCCAGCACGCGTGACGACGAGCGGCTGAACAATGCCGTGCTCGCGGACGCTGCGCGCCAGCTCCTCGATCGAGGCCTCGTTGAACGTCTTGCGCGGTTGGTAAGGATTCGGTTGAATCTGCGAGATCGGTATCTCGGCCAGTCCCTGCGTGGCATGCGCCTCGGCAGGCGCCGGTGGCTGCTCCTGTCGCTGAGGGATCAGCGCGCCGAGACCGCGTCCGAGGACTTTCTTCGGTTGCATCAGATTACATTCTCCGCACGCTGAATGAACTCGCGAGCCAGACTGACGTACGCCTCGCTGCCGCGCGACCGGATGTCGTAAAGGATAATCGGTTTGCCGAACGATGGCGCTTCGCTGAGCCGGACATTGCGCGGGATGACCGTGCGGTAGACCTTGTCGCCGAAATGGGTGCGGACCTCTTCTGCGACCTGGCGTGTCAGGTTCATCCGATCGTCGTACATCGTCAGAACGATGCCTTCGACCTCGAGACCGGGATTGACCGCGCCTTGTACGCGCTCGATCGTGGCCAGCAGTTGCGAGACGCCTTCGAGCGCGAAGTACTCGGTCTGGAGCGGAACGAGGACGGAGTGGGCGGCGGTGAGTCCGTTGACGGTGAGCAGGCCCAGCGATGGCGGGAGGTCGATGAAGACATAGTCGTAATCGGCGGCGACAGGATCGAGGACGCGTTTGAGGTAGTACTCGCGCCCGATGGCTTCGCGAAGCTCGACTTCTGCGGCGACGAGATCGACCGAACCGGGCGCCACAAACAGCGTGGGGATCTCTGTCGGGCGGACGATGTCTGCAAGCGGCATCTTCTCGATCAGAACGTCGTACATCGATTGTTTGGCATCGAGGATTCCGACGCCCGAGGTGGCGTTTGCCTGCGGATCGAGATCGACTAAAAGCACGCGCCGCTCGCAGGCGGCGACGGAGGCGCCGAGGTTGATGGCGGTCGTCGTTTTGCCGACACCGCCCTTTTGATTCGCAAGCGCGATGATCTTCGTCATGAGTGTTCCACGTGGAACGCAAGCGTAACCAAATAATTCGAGGTGCCACGAGGAAGTGTGAAAACGTTCGCTTTTCGGAAGCCGCGGATCTCCGGAACGTCCGCCGAGCCTTGAAAAAGCGCCACCCGACCCTCGGCTGCCATCCATTTCCCGAGCGATGGCACCCACTCATCGGGATTTCCAACCGCACGCGATGTCACGAGGGAGAACTGCAGGTGGGGAGGAAACTGCGTCACAGCGCGCGCCAATCTATCACCGTAAACCACAGCGTTCAATTCGCAGGCCCGCACAATGTGTTTCAGAAACGCCCACTTCTTCTTGTCCGATTCGACCAAATGAAAACGCGCCGCCGGCGAAACGATGGCCATCGGGATGGCAGGCAACCCGCCGCCGCTACCGAAGTCGAGGACGTCGCCTTGCGGCTTCAGAATGCTGGCTGCAGCGACCGCTTCGGCGATGTGGTCGTCGATATTTTCGACCGCTTCCGGCCCGATCAGATTGATTCGCTCGTTCCAGCGAAGGAGCTCGCGTTTGTATGTTTCGAGCCGCGACGTGTGCTCCGAGGTGTCATCGGAAACGCTCGGATCTTGGCTTGTGCGCCGCATTCTGAGATCCTTCGCTGACGCTCAGGATGACACGGCGGCAGGTTCGGCCTGCGAGGCAACGTTACTGCCGCGCCGCACGTGCATCCGGACAATCGAGATCGCCGCGGGTGTCACGCCCGGAATCCTGCTGGCCTGGCCGATGGAGATCGGGCGAACGGAGCTCAGCTTCTCGACCATCTCGCGGGAAAGTCCGGGAAGCCTGTACGACATCTCCGCCGGAATCTTCATCCCCTCTTCTTCTGCCGATCGCGCCGCTTCGCGCTGCTGGCGATCGATGTAACCGGCATAGCGAAGCTGCGAGACAACGCCATCCAACTCCTCGTCGCCGAGCTGATTGAACGCCTTCGCAAGCTCCGGAAACGTCTCTTCCGCCGCGATCACGAAGCGCGCGATATCGAAATCGGCGCGCTGCATCAGGTGCGCGATCGTCGCTTTTTCGTTCAGCGTCACGCCGGCGCGGCCGAGCCATGCGAGCGTCTCGCGGTCCGGAGTGACTGCGTTCGATTCCGCCACTTCCCTCGCCTGCCGCATCCTTTCCACACGGGCATCGACACGCTTACGGCGTTCGTCGTCGAGGATGCCGAGGCGCGTTGCGATGGGCGAAAGACGCTCGTAAACGGAGTCGCATCCGAGAAGAAGACGGTGCTCCGCGCGCGAGGTGAACATGCGATACGGCTCTTGAGTCCCCTGCGTGACGAGGTCGTCGATCATCACGGCCGCGTAGGCCTGATCGCGGCGCAGAACCACCGGCTCACCGCCGCGAATCTGCTGGAGCGCGTTGATGCCGGCGAGCAGCCCTTGCGCCGCCGCCTCTTCGTATCCCGAGGTGCCGTTGATCTGGCCGGCGAGGAAAAGGCCTTCGACACCACGCACCTGCAGCGTCGGGTCGAGCTGTTTCGGATTCACGAAGTCATACTCGACCGCGTAGCCGTAGCGCGCGATGACTGCGTTTTCGAACCCGGGCAGCGATTGCACCACGGCGTCCTGAACGTCCGCGGGCAGCGACGTGGAGATGCCGTTCATGTAGAGCCAGGGATGCTGAAGACCTTCCGGTTCGACGAACACCTGGTGGCGCTCTTTGTCCGCAAAGCGCACGACCTTGTCTTCGATCGATGGGCAGTACCGAGGCCCGGTAGCGTGGATCTGTCCGGAGTACATCGGCGCGCGATGGAGATTTGCGCGGATCAGGTCGTGCGCGAACGCGCTGGTGTAGGTCAGATGGCAAAGGATCTGCGGCAACGGCAAGTGATCCGTCACGATCGAAAACGGACGCGGACGAGCATCGCCAGGCGCTTCTTCCAACTTGGAGAAATCGACGGAGTTGCGATCGACGCGCGGGGGCGTGCCGGTCTTGAGACGGCCGAGGTCGAGACCGAGCTCGCGCAAGGAGTCGGACAAGGTTTCCGCGGCCGGCTCGCCGAAACGACCGCCGGCGGTCTGCGTTTCGCCCGAATGCATGAGGGCGCGAAGGAAGGTGCCGGTCGTCACGATCACGGCGCGGGCATCGAGCTTCGAGCCATCGCGAAACGCGACGCCGCGTACGGTTCGGTCATCAAACAGAAGCGCCGAGACGGAGCCTTCGACGAGCGTGATGTTCGGCTCGGCAGCCAGAATCTGCTGCACGGCAGCGGCGTAAAGGTCGCGGTCGCATTGCGCGCGGGGTCCCTGAACGGCGGGACCTTTGGAACGGTTGAGCACCTTGAACTGGATGCCGGCCTGATCGGTTGCCTCGCCCATCAGTCCGCCCAGGGCGTCGATTTCTTTGACGAGGTTGCCTTTGGCGAGGCCACCGATTGCGGGGTTGCACGACATGCGTCCGATGGCATCGCGCAGCATGGTCACGAGCGCCACGCGCGCACCGCCACGCGCGCAAACGCGAGCTGCTTCCGCGCCGGCATGGCCACCACCGAGAACGATCACATCAAACATGTTTCACGTGGAACAGCACCTCGTCCGGAGGCATTCTGCGCCGCTATTTGCCAATGCAAAATTTGGTGAAGATCTCCATAAAGATGTCTTCACTGGTGATTGCGCCGGTCAGAAGCGCGAGGGCGGTGGCAGCGCGGTACAGATCGACGACGATGATCTGCTCGTCGAGGCCGGCGTCAATTGCACCAAGCGCAACCGTCAGCGCCTCGGTGCATTGCGTCACCGCGCTCAACTGCCGTTCGTTGACGAGGCTGCCCTCGGGTGCGGCGAACTCGTCGCGCACCAGCTGGTCCAGCCGCGCAAGGAGCTGTTCGATTCCGATCTCAGCAGTCACGCTGATGCCGAATGCGCCAACCGGAGGGTCCGCTTTGTCGACCTTCGTGTAGATGAGGATGGCAATCGGAAACGCGGCCATCTCATCGTCCGCGCGCAGACCTTCCGAGGCATCGACGAGATAGAGAATGATGTCCGCTTGGCCGGCGGCCGCGCGCGCGCGGGCGACGCCGATCTCTTCGACGACGTCGCCACTCGATCGAAGGCCCGCGGTGTCGGCGATCGTCACCGGCAAGCCGCCGATCTCGATCGTCTCGCTGACGATGTCGCGCGTAGTTCCCGGAATCGGCGTGACGATGGCGCGCTCGCTGCCGACGAGACGATTCAGCAGTGTCGATTTTCCGGCGTTCGGCCGCCCGAGGATCACGGCGTTCAGCCCGGAGGTCGTAGCGCGGCCGCGGCGATACGTCTCACCCATCGCTCGCGTTTCGGCGACCGCATCAACGATCCGGGCGCGAGCATCCTCGCGCGTGATGAACTCGTAGCCCTCTTCCGAAAAGTCGAGCGCGGCCTCGAGGCGGGAGATGACGTGAAGCAGCGTGTCGCGGATCGATGAGGCGCGACGGCTCAGCACTCCGTCAAGATTGCCGAGCGAGAGCTTGGCCTGGAGCGCGGTGCGCGAATTGATCAGATCCGCGATCGACTCGGCCTGCACGAGATCGAGCTTTCCGTTCAACACCGCGCGCTCGGTGAACTCGCCGGGCTGGGCGATCCTCGCGCCCAACTCCACCACGGCCGCGATCACGCGCTGCACCAGCAGCGGACTGCCGTGAAGCGTCAGCTCGACAAGATCATTGCCGGTAAACGAATGTGGCGCGGCGTAGCGGACAGCGACACAATCATCGAGCACATCACCATTCTTATGTAGAGTGATATGGGTCGCTCGCCGTATCTCTGGTAAGCCGCCACCGAGCCTTTGCAGGATGGCCGCGCTGCCCGGCCCATCGATCCTAACGATGGCCAGCGCTCCCCTGCCGAGCGGCGTGGCGGGAGCGACAATCGTATCGAGGTCTTGATGTTCGGTTGTCACGTTGCCCGAATGCCGATGTCCGCGGCAATCGGCAACCGGGCAACCCGGCAACGGGCCGGCAACTACTCTGCTTGTTTTTGCCGGCGAAGAATCGCGACGCGTTTGTAGAAGCCGTCGCCCCGCGACTCCGTCGTCACGTCGGCATCTTCCTGCAGCGTGAGATGCACGATGCGGCGTTCGATCGGCGTCATCGCCGGCAGGAGCTGCTCGCGCCCGCTCGTGCGAACCTCGTCCGCAAGATCGCGTGCCTTCTCTGCAAGTTGTTCCGTGCGACGCTCTTTGAACGCTTCGCAATTCAGCTCGATCTCTTTTTCGACCGTGTTGCCGACGAGCGCTTTGTTGCTCAGAACCTGGATCGCGTCGAGCAGCTCGCCGTGTTGTTCGGTGAGCAGACGCGCATCGGCGCCAAACAGCCTCACGATGATTTGCGTCTCATTCTCCTCGGTGCGAATCACGAGTTGCAGATTCGCCAGCTCGATCACGCGCGCGAGCCAGGCGCGCGCAACACCGGCCTGCTCCGACTCTGGTCCCTGCTCCGGGATCTCGCCCGCGAAGCGCTCGAAATCGCCGGTCTGAAAGTCGTCGCCGTGCTCGCGGCGCGGTCCGCGGCCACGATCGCCGCCGGAGCGTCCGCCTCGACCGCGTCCATCGCCACCTCGTCCTCGGCCGCGATCCCTGCCCCCGCGACCGCGACCACCACCACCGCCCGGGCGGCGCGACGGCGCGCCCTGCGAAGACTGGCCGTACGCAGCGCTGGGCGACAATTCCGCCGGACGCGAAACCGCGGCGTCGTTCACCTCGGCTTCGACGACGATGCGCTTGAACCCGCCGAGGAAGCCGCGCTTCTCGAGGACGACGTGGTAGGTGAGTTGATCGCGCGACACACCGAACGCTTCGGTGGCCATCGTCAACGCTTCGTCGAGACTCTTACCTTCAAATCGCTGAGCCATTGCTGTTCCGCTCGATCACGCGGCCTGCACTTCGGCCGGATGATCCTTCCAGTACTTGTTCATGATGACCTGCTGCACGATCGTCAATACATTCTGCATCAACCAGTAGAGCACGACGCCGGTCGGAAACTCCTTGAAAATCCATCCCATGATCAACGGCATGATCATGAACATCTTCTTCTGCGCCGGGTCCGCGGTCGATGGCGTGATGGCCTGCTGGATGAACATCGTCACCGTCATCAGGATCGGCGTGATGTAGTACGGATCCTTCATCGAGAGGTCCTGAATCCAGAGCATGAAGGGCGCGCCGCGAAGCTCGATGGCGTGGGTGAGCAGACCGTAGAAGCCCCACAGAATCGGCACCTGCAGCACGAATGGGAGACAGCCGCCGGCAGGATTGATGCCTTCCTGCTGGTAGAGCTTCATCGTCTCCGTGTTCATTTTCTGCCGCTGCTCGGGATCGGTTTTGGCCTTCTTGTACTTGGCTTTGATCGCCTCCATCTTCGGCTGCAGCTTCTGCATCTTCTTCATCGAGACGATCCACTTGTGCTGCAGCGGATAAAGCACGAGTTTGATGATGAGCGTCAGGAGAATGATGGCAAAGCCGTAGTTCTTCGTGAACTTGTTCAGCCAGAGAAGAGCGGCCAGGAAGAAGCGGGCGATGATGCCGAAGACGCCGAGCTGGAGAGTCTTTTCGAAACCGTAGAGATCGACGACCTTCGCTTCTTTGGGACCGAAGAATGATTGCCCGGTGACAACGCCATCGGGCGCAGCATTGACGCCGGCGAAGATCTCGCGGCGCTTCTCATTCTTCGCGCCAGCGGGAACGTCGATCGCCCGCAGCAACGCTCCGTTCGATTTCTCCGGACGCAGCGCGCTGAGGAAGTAGTTGTCCTCGATGCCGACGTATTGCACGGACGGAAACGCCGTCAGCGAGCCGGCCTTCTCGCGGGCGATGACTTTCAGGCTGTCATCGCGCTGATAAACGCCGTTGCCCGTCGTGATGAACTGATTGTCCTTCTCCTCGGGACCGAGCGTTCGGATCCCGGGCCCGATGACGACGCGGTACGGAATCGGAGGCACGACCGACACCGCGAAGTTGAAGAGGTACTCCCGCGTGAGCCGGAAGGTCTTCGTGACCGCGTGGACGCCGTCGGACCAGCGGTATTCGATGACGTGAGCGCCCTTGTCGTCGAATTCGCGAACCGCGTAGAGAGCGCTATTCGCGCGCTTGGTGAAACCGGGGTCCGTTGCCTCGATGGCGAAGGGATAGTCGGTGCGGCCGGCCTCGCGCTCTTTGACCAGATCGACGTTCTTGTTTTCGGTCTTCGAGCTCGGCTTCGCTTTGTAATGCTTGAGCTCGAAGGAGACCAACTCTCCGCCGCGGTTGGAGAAGCGGGCGGTGAAGTTCTCCCTGTCGAAGGTCGTCGTCTTTTGCGCGGAGTCTTCGACTGGTGGCACAACCGGAGCGGCGACCGCGGGCGTGTTCGCTGCCGTCGTGGAGGTCGTCGTCGTGACCGTGGTCGTCGTTGGAGGATTTGACGAAGTCGCAGCAGGAGCTGGCGCCGAACCGGAAGCCGCAGTCGATGCAGTTGTCGTCTGCTCCACCGCCGGAACCGGCTTCTTCATCAGATCGGGAAACAGCTTCGGAGCCACAGCGGCCCAGAGCCAGAGAAATCCGATCGAGATCAATACAGCAGCAAAGATTCTTTTTTCCATCTCAAGGGACGGGGTCCCAACCTCCAGGATTGAACGGGTGGCAGCGGGCCAGACGGCGCAGGCCGAGCCAGACGCCGCGCAGTGTGCCGTGCTTTTCGATTGCCTGCATCATGAAAATGGAGCAGGTGGGGTCGAAGCGGCACATCGGCGGCAGCAGCGGCGAGAGAAATCGCTTGTAGAAACGGAGCGGAAGAATGGCGATGGCACGCATGACTCATCGCGCCGCGCTTTCGGCAGCAACGCGCTGCAGGATGCGTTGAAGGTCGGGGCTGAATTCGCCCCAGGACGTCTGCGCGGCATTCGGTTTCACGTTGACGACGATGTCGATCGCGCGCGCGTCGAGAGCGAGCGGGCCGCGTTGACGGCGATAGGTTTCGCGCGTCCACCGTTTCAATCGATTGCGCACGTTTGCTTTGCCGCTCTTCTTCGTCACGGTGACGCCGGCCCGCGAGTACGCCAAGCCATTTGCTGCAAAAAAGACTACGCAATAGCGGGAGAAGAGTTTGCGGCCAGTCTCATAAACGCGAAGAAACTCGCGCCGTTTGGCCAACCTCTTCTCTTTGGGCAGCGCCTGCGATTCGGAGGCGCCGGTACCGGCTGCCAAAGGCCCCTTCACCGGCATGATGCCTCCGGAACCTTCTGGACACACCGGCTGATTAGACCGAAAGGCGCTTACGGCCCTTGCGGCGGCGGCGCGAGAGCACTGCCTGCCCGTCTTTGGTCTGCATGCGGACCAGAAAGCCGTGGGTGCGCTTGCGGCGGCGGTTGTTCGGTTGAAAAGTACGCTTCATGATTTCGTTAACCCTCTGAAAAGAAAGCGGCGAGTATAGCGGCGGGTCGGAAAGTCGTCAAACCAGCCAGCGACCGGGCGGAACGTGGGGTGGTGATGGGCTATTCCGTAGCGCGGTTTCGCGGTCTCGCAGTTGCGCGAGGTCGCGCGGCGGCACGGTCTCGGCGTGAGGATCGGTCTTGTTTTCTACCGGCCTTCGAGACGGCGAGACCTCAAAACCGCGCGACCGCGCACAAACAATCCTGTGCTATATTCGCCTCCCCTTTCCAGTCTCCGGATTTTCCACAGTTGTGGAAAAGTTGTGGATTCTCATAAAGATAGGCCGCGCCCCTCCGATGAATCTATGGCAGCAAGTGCTCGACCGGCTGGAGCAAACCATCGAACGGACGCAGTACAAAACGTGGTTTGTTCCGACCCGCTTTCTGGCCCAGAAGGGTGACACGATCGATGTCAGCGTGCCGTCGCAGCGTTTCGTAAGCGAGATCCGCCAAAACTACGCGCAGCAGATCCGGTCGATCCTCGACGAGCTCTCGACCGATCACATCAATCTCCACCTGGTCGCGGACACCGA
>DATAMS010000023.1:0-3517 GCA_036260495.1 Thermoanaerobaculia bacterium | reverse complement strand
TGACGGCGAATCGAATGCAGAACGTAGCCACCGGCCGGCACAGTGAGAGTTAGAACCAGAATTATGCTGAACATTTCGGCGAAGGTCCCCACCGACAGCGCTCCTCGTCCGTCGAGCCATTCCATCAAACCGATTCCGGCGCCGTAGATCGCGCCGAAACCGCCAAAGAACCACGGCGCGTAATCGAGCGCGATGGCGGTCTCGTCGCGGCCATCAGCCCACGGCTGGTTATAGACGCGCAGGATTCCGCTCTGTAGCGCTTTGACCTCGTAAAGGAGGTTCCAGAAGCCGATCACGGAGCAGAGGATTAGAGCGTTTCTGGCAACGTCCCACAAATCGCGCGCGGGCAGGCCGTGGACCAGCCAGGCGATCATCGCCGTCGCGGAGCCGAAGACGAAGCCGTGGTGCGGACGGAAGCGGCCCAGGCGCAGCCGGGTATCGAATTCCCAGACGTTCAAGAGGTTCGTACCGATTCCCGGGACGATGTACGCCCACAAAATGGGAATGAGCCACGCAGTGGCGGTGAGTTTGAGGTTTCCGCTGTACTCGCGCTTCCAGAGCAGAAACGAGAGCGGCGCCAGAATGAGGGGCGCGGCATATTGATAAATCGACAGCGCACGTTTCATTGCAGTCCGAATCGCATTCCGTGCTTCTTGGGGATTTCCTTTTTGAAGAGCAACGTGTATTTCCAGAACGCGCCCATGCGCGAAAGCGAGCGCAGGTGCGTTTGCACGTCGGCGAAGCGGTGAAATAGCGATGGGATCGAATTGAATCGCGTGCGCGCGGCGTGACAGGCATCCGTGAGCTCGTCGGGGCTCATGAGCGTGGGTTTGAACGCGGCACGATTGAAACGATACGTCGGATCGAGCCACCACTTCCCGCCGTATAGAAGCCGCCCGTCTTTTTCCAGTTTGTGATACAGCGGCGTATTCGGATACGGCATGAGAATGTTGTACGCGGCAAGCGTGAACCGGCTTTCCAGCGCGAAATCGACTGTGGCCTCGATCGACTCCTTGGTGTCGTGATCGTACCCGAGGGTAAAGGCCGCCCAACTCTGCATGCCATGCTCGCGAAGAATGCGCACTTCCTCTTTGTATTTCGTGAAGCGCGGAAGATTCGGCGACTTGCGCGATTCGCGCAGGCTTTCGGGCGTAATCGTCTCGAATCCGGTGACGTTGCCCCAGTTGCCGGCGCGCTCCAGGAGTTTCATCAGCTTCGGATTGCGCGTGACGTCGAGGCTGGCCTGACTGACCCAGTGCAACTTCAACGGTGTCACGGCATGGCAAAACTCGGCCAGCGCTTTCTGGTCGCTGGCGATGTTGTCGTCGATGAAGAAAATGAACTTCCTGTCCTGCGCTTCGATCTCGCGCAGAACATCGTCAATCGCCCGAACGTAATGCTTCTTATCGAAATACTGGCTCACCGCGCAGAAGCTGCACGCGAAACGACAGCCGCGCACAAACTGCATCAGAGTGAGCGGGAGGTATCCTTTTCCTTTGAAGAGATCGCGGCGCGGAAGGACACGGCCGATTTGCCCGACGCCAGGCGGGCCCTGGTAGCGCGGCTTCAGCTTGTGATCTCGCGCGTCGTTGACGACCTGCTCCCAGATCGTCTCTGCGTCGCCGAGAAAGATGCTGTCCGCGTACAACGCGGCTTCGTCGGGGAGTAACGTGATGTGCATCCCGCCGAGAATCGTCGGAACGCCGCGTTTCCGATATTCGGCGGCGATCTCATAAGCGCGGCGCGCTGTGTAGGTCTCGACCGTGATGGCCGCGAGGTCGGTCGGCTCATCGAACGGAATGTTTTCCATCCGGTCGTCGTAAAGGACGCAATCGACGTCGGGTGGCGTCATTCCGGCCAGCACGGCCAGCATGAGCGGCTCCATTCGTCCCCCGTCAACGTAGAGGCTATGCTCCATGCGGCCGATATTCGGTTTAATGAACGTGATTTTCATTGTGGCCTGTCACATACCGAGGAGGCGGTATTGCTTCTTGTAGATCTCGCGGCGGGAAATGACGTTGGCGACGGTGGTGAGGCCGGCGCGAAAAGGCGAAAACGACGTCTCGGCGCCGAGCACGCGGCGGCCGATGGCGCGCCAACTGTAAAAGCGTCTCCGCGCTTCAAAGACTCCCTCGGTGAGCTCGTGCGCGCGCATGCCGCGCGGCTCGAAAATCGCGTCGCCGTAGCGGTAATTTGGATCGAGCCACCACTTCTCCAACCGAAGACGCCGTTCGGACGCCAGACGATCGTAGAGCGCCGAACCGGGCGTGGGGGTGAGCGGATTGAAGTTCGCAATCTCAAGCCGCGACTCCAGCGCGAAATCGACTGTGCGTTCGATGCTCTCTTTCGTGTCGGCGTCATATCCGAAAACGAACGTTCCGTAGATGCCGATGTTGCGCGCGTGCAGGGCGCGGACGACGTGGGCGTAGGAACCGCTGACGTTGTTCCAAGCCTTGTGCATCTGTTTGAGGCTCTCGGGATTGAGCGACTCGAAGCCGATGAGCACGAACCCACAGCCCGCTGCGGTCATGCGGTCGAGCAGCGCCTCGTCGCGCGCGACGTCGATGCTAATCTGGCACGACCAGCGGCGCTTCAACGGTGTCATTGCGTCGAGAAGCGCAAGAAGGTCGGATTTGCGACCGAAGAGATTGTCGTCGACGAAGAACAACAAGCGGCCTGATGGCAACGACTCGATTTCCGCAATGAGCCCATCGAGCGGCCGTGTGCGCAGCGACGTTCCGTAAAAACTATGAATGGAGCAGAAGTCGCAGGAAAAACGGCAGCCGCGGCCCCATTGCACGAGCTCGACCGGCGCGTAGTTCTTGCCTTTGTAAATGGAGCGATTGATACGGTAGTCGGTGAGCGGCGCGTCGTTGCTGCCGGCATATTTGTGTTGAAGACGACCGGCTTCGAGATCGGTCAATAGCCTCTCCCACGCCCCCTCGGCATCGCCAATGACTACTGCGCTTGCATGCTGCAATGCCTCGTCTGGAACGAAAGTGGGGTGATAACCGCCCATGACAACGGGAACGCCGCGGTCGCGGTACGCATCGGCAAGCGCGTAGGCGCGGCGTGCCGTGTACGTCTCGACGCTCATTGCCACGAGATCGGTGCTATCGCCTACCGGAACTGTCTCGGCCTTTTCGTCATAGAAGACGACCTCGTGAGTCGCAGAACGCGCCGCGAGGATGCCCATTGCCAACGGCGGCATGGCGTCGGAGGAACGATAGTCGCCGAGGTTGGGGCGGACGAGCGTGATCTTCATAGCAGCGCCGCCTCCGGCTGGACCGGTCGTCCGTTTTTCGGCGCGGCCTCGTCGAAACAGACTGCATAAACCCGCGCGGGATATTGCAGTGGTTTCAGTTTCTTGATGACGGGGACGAGGGGATGTTTTGCGTGAAGACCGATGCTGGCCGCGCGCGTTTTGCAGTGCGAGATTAGATCCTGCAACAACGCGCTCGCTATCGGCAGCTCTTCATCGCTGAGAGCGAGAAAGGCAATGGATGTCTGATCGAGA
>DATAMS010000697.1:0-5883 GCA_036260495.1 Thermoanaerobaculia bacterium | reverse complement strand
CTCCTCGAACTTCGAACTTCCTCGAAGTTGTTTTCGACTTTCGCGCACAGCTCCTATTCTCGATCCTCGCGGCACTCACCCATCGAGCGCCTTCTCCCCACGCGCTTTTTGCGGGGGGAGAAGGTGGCGAAGCCGGATGAGGGGGGGCGCGCCGCGATGTCACGTAACCATTTCAAACATCACCGCCGCCGAAGATTCGTCCCAATGAAGAAACCGTTCACGTTGAGGCCGGGGTTACGTCCGGTAAGGCCGCCGTTTGAGATGTGGAAGAAGCGGTAACCGGCGAACACCGGAATCCGCGCGTTTGGAAAAAGGACGACGCCCAAGCCGAGTTGGGAATTGAAATTGAGCTTCGACGTCGCGGCCGGAATGCGGCGGTTCGACCACATCGGTCCCGTCCCGATATCGAGGTATGGCCTGATCGAATTCGATGACGCCAGCCAGTACTGCCGCACGAAAAAGTGCGCCCACTCGGCGCGCACGGAATCGTCAGGATCGCCGTACGTGTGACCGAACCAACTGCGCGGTTGGCGGACGTCCGCGTAGTCGATGTCGACGCCGACGCGCGCGTTTGGCAGCCAGCGTTCGGCGTAGCGCTTGAAAAAGTGCGGACCGGTCACTAACTCGAAACTGATCGTGCGGAAGCGGGATTGGCCGTGGCGGTTTGTTTCGCTGCTGGCGTCGCCGAGGTAGATGTTGAAGTCGCGAGGATTCGTGGCGGCGAGCGCAGGCAGCGAACAGAGAACGATCGCAACACATCGAAAAAGGTGACGGACCATGGCGGCGCATTTTAAACATCGTTGGCACCGCGCGTGAACAGGCTCGGCAGTGAAACCCATGGCCGACCGAAGACACCGCGTTCACCGAAGTCCCCTTTCCCGCTTCGCCACCGCGGCTGCCGCATGGACCGGCTCGACGCCCGCCTTTATCTGCGCGGCCTCAATCGTCCTGATCTGGATCGTCACCGGTCCGCTCTTTCACTTTTCGGATACCTGGCAACTCGTGATCAACACCGGCACGACGATCGTCACGTTCCTGATGGTCTTTCTGATTCAGCGCGCGCAGAACCGCGACGCGCTGGCGGTGCAACTCAAGCTCGACGAGATCGTGGCTGCGCTGGAGGGAGCGAGCAACCGCCTGATCTCGGTCGAGGATCTATCGGAAGAAGAGCTGAAAGTGTTGCGCATCCACTATCAGCGTCTCGCGGAGATGGCGAAACGGGCCGAGAAGATCACCGAGTCGCACTCGGTTGAGGAAGCCGAGGCGCGGCACAACTTCAAGGAAGATCGCCGGAAAAAGAAGCTCCTCGCGAAGAAGAGCTAGGCCGCGCCAATCAGCTCTGCAAACTTTTTCAGATCGATGTTGCCGCCGGAGATCACGGCGACGATCGGACCTTCGCCGGCTTTGCCGCTGAGCGCAGCGGCGACGGCAAGCGCGCCCGCGCCTTCCGCGATGACGCGCACCTTCTCGGCCACCATGCGCATGGCGCGTTTCGTTTCGTCGAGCGTGACGACGATCGAGCCGTCGACGATGCCCTGCATCCGCTCCCACATGCGCGGGAAGACGCTCTTGCCGCCGGCGCCATCGACGAATGACGGCTGCCACTCTTCGAATTGCTGCGCGGATCCTTCCTGAAATGATCGCGCGCCCGGCGCGGCAGTCTCCGGCTCGGCGCCGAGAATCTTCACCGAGGGTGCGAGTTGGCGAATGGCGCTGCCGATTCCGGAGACGAGTCCGCCGCCGCCGATTGCCGCGATCACAGTGCGGACGCTCGGTAGATCTTCGAGGATCTCGAGCCCGAGCGAGGCGTTGCCGGCGATGAAGTTGTGATCATCGAAAGGATGGACGAACGAGCCTTCCATCCCTTCGAATCGCCGCTCTTCCATCGCTTTCCAGCAGGCGTCGAACGGCGCTTTGACGATGCGCGCGCCGAGATTGCGCATGCGCTCGATCTTGGTCTCGGGAGCCGTTTCGATTGCCATCACCGAGCATGGAATGCCGTACTCGCGCGCCGCGTAGGCCACACCCTGTCCCGCATTTCCGGCGCTGATCGTCCACACGCCCTTCGCCCGCTCTTCGGGAGTCAGCATCGCGACCGCGTTCGCCGCGCCGCGAATCTTGAACGCGTTGATCGGCTGCAGGTTGTCGAGCTTGAGCCAGATCTCCGGCGCCGTCGTGTCATGCCGCAATTTGATCAGCGGCGTGCGCGTGATGACGCCGCGAATCCGTTCGCGGCCAGCGTAAATCTCATCAAGCGTGACAGGACGAACGGGCGGGGCGGCAGTCGGCATCCCCGAATTGTAGGCCAAGGAGTGCGTGCGTCTCGCACGCGGGCAGCCTGGCGTCCCGCCCGGGTGCTTTGTTCCCGGCAGTGCGATACTGACGATCGTGAGCTCGATCAAGATCATCGTCGAAAAACATGAGGACGGGTTCGTTGCCTATGCGGTCGGCATGAACGGAGCGGTCGCCGGCGAGGGCGATACGTACGACGACGCACTCGCCGACGTTCGCTCGGCGATCAGATTTCACATCGAGACTCTCGGAGCGGACGCGTTCGCGTAGGGCGTCGTGCCCCTCATCGGCATCTACGGCTCCAGCGATGCGAGTTGACCGGGCCGCAGTTTGTCTCGATCAGCAGGTTCCCGAAGTTTGAATACGAAGTAATCCAACTCCTGCTGCCCGTCCGATCCACCCTTCCTTGGCATGTCCAGCCAAGGCTCAATGCCGCAGCCGGACAGAGTTGCGGCGGCCGTAAGCGTGAAGTCGACGCTGCCTGAAACCAGCCTGGCTCCAACGAAGGTCCCTCGCCCGGCGACCGAGAATGGTTCATCGATCCGAAAGGTGTTGGAGGTTTTCAAGGCGGAGAGCAGCTACCGCACGATCGTCTCTTCGCGCCTCGGCCCCGTCGAAATGATCGTCGCCGGGCACTCCACTTCGTCTTCGATGAAGCGGACGTAATCCTTTGCCGCTTGCGGCAGTTCGTCGTACGACGTCATCCCCACCGTGGGCGACTTCCAGCCTTTGAATGTTTGGTACACCGGCTTGTAATCGTTGTGGGCGACGGCGAAGGCGGGGAAGGTTTTCCAGGTCTCGCCGCGGACGTTGTAGCCGGTGAAGACGGGGATCTCGTCGAACTCGTCGAGCACGTCGAGCTTCGTGAGCGCGATTGCGTCGAGGCCGCTGAGCATGGCCGACGTGCGGAGGACCGGGAGGTCGAGCCAGCCGGTGCGGCGGGGGCGCCCGGTGACGGTGCCGAATTCGTTGCCGCGCGCGCGGAGGTGCTCGCCCGAGGAGTCGTTGAGCTCCGTTGGGAACGCGCCGCCGCCGACGCGCGTCGTGTAGGCCTTGGCCACGCCGATCACGCGATGAATGTGTTTCGGCGCGACGCCGAGTCCGATGCAAACGCCGCCAACGACCGTGCTCGATGACGTCACATACGGATACGTCCCGTGATCGATGTCGAGCATCGCGCCCTGCGCGCCTTCGAACATCACTTTCTTGCCGGCGCGAATCTGTTCGTTGATCAGGATCGTGCCGTTGGTGATGCGGGCGGCCAGCACCTCGCCGTAGCGCGTGTAGTCGTCGTAGAGCTTCTGCGGATCGAACGGTTCTTTTCCGTAGACCTTGAGCACCGGATTTTTCTCGGCGCAGGCGAAGGTGATGCGGTCACGCAGAACGTAGGGATCGAGCAGATCGGCCACGCGGATGCCGTAGCGGCTGACCTTCGTCTCGTACGCGGGACCGATGCCGCGTCCGGTCGTGCCGATTTTCCCCGCGCCGGCCGCTTCTTCGCGCGCGAGATCAAGCGCTTTGTGAAATGGAAAGATGACGTGCGCGGAGTCGCTGATCTTGAGGTTCGACTCGATCACGATGCCTAGCGCGCGCAACTTCTCGATCTCGTCGAGCAGCGCTTCGGGATCGATGACCATGCCGTTGCCGAGGATGCAGAGTTTGTCAGGATGAAGGATGCCGGACGGGATGAGTCGCAGCGCGAAATGTTTGTCGCCGAACTTCACCGTGTGGCCGGCATTGTGCCCGCCCTGGTAGCGGGCCACGACGTCGAAGGATTCGCAGAGAAGATCGACGATCTTTCCCTTCCCCTCGTCACCCCACTGGGCGCCAATGACTGCAAGGTTTTTCATGCGGCGGGGAGCCTAGCATGGGCGGGGGGTGGGGTGTGGGAAGTGGGGAGTGGAAGCGGGATCGCACCCGCAACGCGCATTCACTTTCTACACCTCGGAGAGTTCCGATGCGGCAGAGCTCGACTCCCACACCCCACGCCCTACTCCCCACTCCCCAACACCAGCTATAGTTACCCTTGAGGAACCCCGCATGGACCTGCACAACAGCCCCGCCTCTTCCGCACACCCGGTCTACTCGCCGGCGCCGGTTCCCGTCGAACAGTTCATCGACGGCATCCGCGAGCTGTCGATGGGCGTCATCACCAAGCAGAAGATCTACGACTTTCTGGCCACGTATCAGATTCGCGACGAGGATCTCGAGCGCTACAAGATGTGGCTGCCCGAGCGCCACACGCGCAACAAAGTCTTCCGCAACGACATGATCGAAGCGATGGTGATCTGCTGGCCCGTCGGAACGATTACGCCGCTGCACACGCACAACGGGCAGCTCGGCTGGATGACGATGATCGAAGGAAAGCTCATCGTCGAGAATTACAAGAAGGTCGATTGCAACCGTCCCGAGAATCAGCAGGTGGTGGGCATGGACTGTCTCGCCGGAGCCACTCGCATCGACATGCAAGCCCTCGGCACCGAGCTTTGCGTCCCCGGCGGTCCGGTGAATACGGTGGACAAGACGCAGACGATTCATCGGATCAAGAACCTGAGCGAGTGGAATGAGCGAGCCGTCAGCCTGCACGTCTATTCGCGTCCGATCGATTCGTGCGTCGTCTTCGACATCGAAGGCGGCACCTGTTTCCGCCGCGATCTGAAGTACGACAACGAGTAGGCGCTCGCCGTCGGAAACGAGAAAACGCTGTCATTTCGAGTCGGCGGAACCGCGGGGCGAAATGGGTGGGAGGAGCGGTGGAGCACGACGAGAAATCCCCCGCCCACGAAGCGAGTCATCCCAATCTGCAGGGATTCCTCTCCGCGCTTCACCGCTCCCGCCCAACTAGACCGCCCCGCGGTTCCGCCGGTTCGGAATGACAAACGGGTGATCCTTCCTAAAGCCATGATTCTCTCGTGTAGGATCGTTCCTCCATGCCCGCCATCGCGCTCCATCACGTTCAAGTTGCCATTCCGCGCGGCGAAGAAGATCGAGCCCGCGCGTTCTACGGCGCTGTCCTCGGGCTGACCGAGATCCCGAAGCCGGCCGGTCAGCGCGAGCGCGGCGGACTCTGGTTCCGCGTTGGCGCGCTCGAACTGCACATCGGCGTCGAGGACGATTTCCGCCCGGCGAAGAAAGCGCATCCGGCGTTTCTGGTTGACGACCTCGCCGCGGTCGTTGCGCTGGCCGAGGCGGCGGGCCATCCGTCGCGGCCGGATACGATGGTCATCGAAGGCTACGACCGCATGTTCGTCAGCGATCCGTTCGGAAATCGGATCGAGCTGTTGCAGAAACTGGCGTAGTAATCAGCGATCAGTGGATTCGAGATCAGCCGGTTAGCGGGCGTTCACCAGCGATCTATCTGTACTGCTCCTTCAGCGCATCCAGTTCCGCCATTGCTTTCCGCAGAACGTGAACGACCTTGTGTACCTCGGTGCCGTAGAGTTTCAGCTCGGCGTCACAGTCGGTCATCGCATAAACCGCCTCGTCTTTCTCCAGGCGCTCGCGCTCGAAGTTGAGGCGTTCGGTCAGCTCTTCGATCTCGCTGAGGAGGATGAAGTTGAGATCTTTTTCGCCGAGGTAGCGCTTGCACTG
>DATAMS010000678.1:0-5443 GCA_036260495.1 Thermoanaerobaculia bacterium | reverse complement strand
TGGCGTGCGCGTGCTCAATCGCGACGTCATCCGCTACGCGTCGATTCCCGATCACGTCATCGACACCGTGGCCAAATCCGAGCAGCAGGAACTGGAGCGCCGCGAGAAAAGCTATCGCGGAATCAAACCGCCGATCGACGTCGCCGGCAAAACCGTTTTCGTCGTCGATGACGGCTTAGCCACCGGCTCGACGATGCGCGCCGCTGTGATGGCGCTGCGCAACATGAGTGCACGCGAAGTGATCGTGGCCGTTCCCGTCGCAGCGAAGGAAACGTGCGCCGGGTTTCGCACCGTAGCCGACGACATCATCTGCCTGCGAACGCCGTCGCCATTCCAGGCAGTCGGCCTTTGGTACGACAACTTCGCACAGACCAGCGACGAAGAAGTTCACGAGTTGCTCGGCCGCGCTTCGAAAACCATCGGGGTGGCGTAGATTGAGGAGCAACCCATGACCACGATGACGGCTGGCGACGAAGGCCTCGTTCATGTGCCGGCCGGTCCCGTTTCACTCGACGGCAATCTGCTCATTCCTCACGCGGCCAGCGGCCTCGTGCTCTTTGCGCACGGCAGCGGAAGCAGTCGTTTCAGCACGCGCAACCGGCACGTCGCCGAGTTCCTGCGCGAAGGTGGGCTGGGCACGTTGTTGATCGACTTGCTGACCGCCGAAGAAGAGCGCGTCGATGAGAGGACGGGGCATTTGCGATTCGACATCAACATGCTGGCCGGGCGGCTGGCGGGAGCGGTGGAGTGGCTCAGTCAGAACGAGGAAACGAAATCGCTGCCGGTCGGACTCTTTGGCGCGAGCACGGGCGGCGGCGCAGCACTCGTGGCAGCGGCACGAAGGCCGGACCGCGTAGCCGCCGTTGTTTCGCGCGGTGGCCGGCCCGATCTTGCGGGCGACGCGTTGCCGCTGGTGAAGGCACCAACGCTCTTGATCGTAGGCGGCAACGACGAGCCGGTCATCGGCATGAATCGCCGCGCTTTCGATCAATTGAGCGCGGTCAAGCGTCTGGAGATCGTTCCGGGAGCGACGCACCTCTTCGAAGAGCGGGGAACGCTGGAACGAGTCGCCGAGCTGGCCCGCGACTGGTTCCAGACGTACCTCCGCTGAGTGTCACATCAGGCGACGAGATTGTGCCGCGCCATCATCATGGCGGGCACGGTGGTGAGCGCGCCGACGCCAGCCAGAATCCAGCCGACCCTTCGTCGTGACTGCCTCTTCAACCGGTCTGAATTCAGCAGAGCGACGCCGCCCGCCAGTGCCGCGCGTGTGGCGATTACGAACATCATTTGCGGAAAACTCAATCGAACCTTCTTCATCATGGCCTCCTTTGATCGCGGCTTCGACTAGTGATGCGCACGGCTCCGCGTCGCCGCTGCTTTCACCGCGGCGCGATGCAGACCGGCCGGACCTTTGGTCTCGACCGCTTTCTCCGCTGCCCGGCGCCTTGCGGCGGGACCGCGTTTGCGCGAGCTGCTGAGCGCCTGGCGCTCGAGGGCGAGATGCGATCCTGCCGCACGAGGCTCACGCTTCAGCGCTTTCAGTGTCGCTTTCGAGCGTGTCGCCGACGTCTTGTGATTGCCGTTCCCGCGTCCGCTTTTCAGCGCCCGCGATGCAGACTTCCGCGTTTCCTCGCTGGTTGTTCCTTTCGCCGGCGGCGGCAGATTCACACCCGCGCGGCGAGCCTTCGACAACCCGATGGCGATGGCCTGCTTCGCCGATCGCGCACCATGCTTCCCTTCGCGAATATGATCGATCTCTTCACGAACGAACTCGCCCGCCTGCGTCGACGGCGCCTTCCCTTCCGCCTTGTCTTTCCTTGCGCGTCGTAGAGTTTGCTTCTCTGGCATTTGCGTGTCCTCCGCCTGGAAATCAGTGCACAGGACTGGCCAAAAACGGCTCGCGTTTAGCAAGAAAAACGTCCTCATGAGCAACGTGCAAACAGAGATCGCCGCACTCGAAGAACGCCTGCGCCAGGCCGAGCTCGGCCCTGATCCATCGGTCTTCGAAGAGCTGTTAGCGGACGATGTGATCCTCGTCGCACAGGACGGCCAGCCTGCATTCGCAAAGAAAAAAGTCGTCGCCGCACACCAGCCCGGCGCAGGACCGAAATTCACACGCGTCGACGTGAGCGACGTGAAGATCGTCGATCACGGCATCGTCGCCGTCGTGACTTGCAACGCTCATTACGAAGGCCCTCAATTCACCGGCACGCTGAAATTCATGCGCGTCTGGATGAAGAAAAACGACCGCTGGCAGATCATCGCCGGATCGGTCGCGAACGGGTGAAGCGTAGGTCGGATTCTCTAGTCCGACAGTTTTTCAGAAGAGGCGTCGGACTAGAGAGTCCGACCTACGTCCGGCGCATTACTGCAGCAGGGCAACGTGCGCCTGCGAAAGAACCACTGTGAAATCCATTGCCTCGACTCTGCCGCTCATCGTAGCGGCCTCAGTCCCGCGTTTCTGACCTTGTTCGTGTCAAATGAGAACGGTTCAGCCTCGAAATGCTCATCACGCTCGAGACGAGACTTGGTCGTACTGTACGGGTTGAGCTTGCGGCGTAAACAAGAAACGGGATTCGAGAGGGCACCTTAGATTTGTCGCCGAATCGACTGCCGCGTCCTGCAACGTATTGCCAAACAACAAACTGTTCGCATTCCGCAATGGACAGCCGCTTCCGCCTGTTCCGCGGCCTGTGTTAGTGTCCCCGCCCATGTTGCGTGCTCGGCGCTGGTTGGCCGGATTGATGGTGGTGGTGTTCGCGGCGGTGGAGATGTATGCCGCCGCGCCGCAGCTCCACGTTCATCTCCAGGCCGGAGTACAGGCGGCGACGCAGCAGCAAGGTCAATCGCTGACGACGCGGTCTTCCAGCCGGAATGCGTCGCCGAACGATTGCCTGGCCTGCCGCACGTTCAGTCTGGCCACGGCTCTGATCTCGTGGACCGGCATCACGCCGCCTGGCGTGAATCAGACTCTCGTACTGCCAACACTGACCGAGTTTGCGGCGGCCGGTTTTCATGACGACGCCCGCGGCCGCGCTCCTCCCGCCTGCTAGCTCCCCCTTCCCTCCATTTGACCTTCCAGGTGCAAGGAGGGCTCTGTGCTCAAGAGCGCGGGCTTCTGTTTTCTTTTTGTCGTCGGCGGTATTTCACCATTCGCATTCGCGCAGGATCTGACGATCGCGCCTCCTTCCGGCGAGTTGCTCCGGCTTTCGCGGCAGCAGGCCATCGATCAGGCGCTTGCGCGCAATTACGGGCTGATCGCGGCGCGTGAACAGGTCGAGCAGGCGCGCGCGGCAGTCGTCGTTGCGGCGGCGTTTCCCGATCCAAGCTTCGCGGCGGACGTGAGTGGCTTGCCGCATCCGCTGAGTCCTCGCTCGCCGGCCGGCAGCGACCAGGGCGTGGCCGTGACGATTCCATTTCCCGGAAAAACGAGTCTGCGCCGCGCCGTCGCCACTGCCGACTTGCGCGTCGCTGAATTCAATCTCACGCAATTGCGCCAGCAGGTGGCGTCACAGGCCGTGCAGGCGTACGACGCGATCCTCGTGGCGAAGCGGCACGCGGAAGACCTGATCACGAGCAAGCAGTTCGCGCAGGATTTTCTCCAGAAGACGCAGGCGCGATTCATGGCCGGCACCGTTCCGAAAGTCGATGTGGTCAAGGCGCAGGTCGATGTCTCGCAGGCCGGGAACGATCTCATCGCCAACGAGCGCACCGCGGCTACGGCGCGCGCGACGCTCAATCGTTTGTTGGGCCGGTCCGGCGGTGCGCCGCTGGAGCTGACCGATGACTTGACGATCCCAAGCTCGCTCGCGGATGTCGATGCTCTCGAGAAACTGGCGGAGTCGTCGCGTCCCGAATTACAAAGCCTTCAAACGCAAATCGAGGGCGCGAGAGCTGCCACGCGGCTGGCCGGCAAGTTCTGGGCGCCCGACCTCAGCGTGTCCTTCACGCGCAATGCCGCGGACGGAACGCCAACATCATTTACGAGCGGCGTCTCATTCGGAATCCCAATCCTTTTCTGGCAACACCAGCGCGGTGAGATCGCCGCGGCGCAACATCGCGAGGCCGAGCTCACCGCGAACATCAGCGACATCCGCACGCAGATCAGCCTCGACGTGCAGACTGCATTCGCCAACGCATCGATCGCGCTTCGTCAGGCGATTTTCATTCGCGATCAGCTTCTGCCGGAAGCGAAAGAGGTTTACCGCGTCGCGTCGGCGAGCTACGGATTAGGCGGCTCATCGGCGCTCGATCTGCTCGACGCCAAACGAACGCTGCTCGACGCCGAGCGCCAGTACGCCGACGCGCTGGGTACGGCCAATGACGCCGAGGCGGCGCTGGAGCTAGCCATCGGCACGTCGCTGCCCAAAGCGAACACGGGAGAACCTCATGAGTAAGCAATCGCAATCGATCGCCCTGATCGGCGCAAGCGTTGTGCTGGCACTGACCGTCGCCTCCTGCTCGCAGGAAACGAACAGCAAGACCGAAACCGAAACGAAACCCGCGACGGCCGCGGTTCGCAATGTGCGCACCGAGGTCGTGGCGGTGTCGCGATTCCATCGCAGCATCGAAGCGACCGGCAGCGTGGCCTTCGATCAGAACCGCTCCACGCAAGTGCTCTCGCCGATCTCCGGACCTGTCGCGCGCATCCTCGCCGGCTACGGAAGTCATGTGAGCCGAGGGGAAGCGATGGCCATTGTGGCGTCGCCTGATTTCGCCGCTGCGATGAGCGCCCTGCGCCGCGCGGAAGCAACCGCGCGCAACGCCAAACGAGTCGCCGAGCTCGATCGCCAGCTCTTCAAGAACGATGCGATCGCGCGCCGCGACATGGAACAAGCGGAGACGGACGCCGTGGGCGCCGAGGCGGATCGCGATTCCGCCTTGCAACAGCTTCGCTCCCTCGGCGTCACGCAGCAGACGATCGACGACATCCTGCAGAACCGTCCGGTCACGAATCCGGGAGGAACGATTCGTTCGCCGCTCGCCGGCACGGTCGTCGAGAAGCTGATCTCGCCCGGGCAGTTGCTCCAAGCCGGGACGACCACCTGCTTCACGGTCGCCGATCTGTCGACCGTTTGGGTGCTCGCCAACGTGTTCGAGTCCGATCTGCCGTTCGTGAAAATCGGCGACAGCGCCGATGTAGTGACGGGCGCTGGCGCGGCTCCGATGAAAGGACGCGTCAGCTACATCGCGGCGCTCGTCGATCCGAATACGCGCGCCGTCTCCGTTCGCATCGACGTTCCGAATCCTGGCGAAGTGCTCAAACGCGATCTCTACGTCCGCGCGGTCATTCAGTCGCAGCAAGAGACTCAGGGCTTGCTCATTCCCGTCTCGGCGGTGCTGCGTGATGAAGAAAACCTTCCGTTCGTCTTCGTCGCCAAACCCGATGGCACGTTCGGCCGCCAGAACGTGCAAATCGGATCGCGCATCGGCGATCAAC
>DATAMS010000673.1:0-3353 GCA_036260495.1 Thermoanaerobaculia bacterium | reverse complement strand
TGAACGCGGCCTCGGACGTCATCGCATAACCGAGCGGCAGCGGCAGTGCCAGCAGCCGAAGCGGTGACATCGCCGAGCTCTGTCCGTTTGCGAGGAGCGGATACCCGCATCCGGAGAGCGGATTCCAGATCGGGAAATGCAGTGAGCGCCACGCTTCGCGCGCCTGATGCGCCCACGGCACGATCTGCATCGTCAGATCGTTCATCTCCGGATTGGAGAGACCGGCGCGATGCCCCCAGCTTCCCCACGGTGGCAGGATGTTGATGAAGTCAACGGGAAGGTTGACGTACTGCCCCGTCATCGGCCGGAAGAGATAGATCAGAACGAGCGCGTAAAAGAACGCGGCGACGCGCCACGGCAAGCCGTCACGAACGGCCGGGATCCAGCGGCGCGCGCACCAGATCGCGATCGCGTAGAGCGCGCCTACATAAATCCAGGAAGCGTTGAACACGGGCGCGGATCATAAAGCAAGGGCGCCAGGACCAGAGTCGACGGCGGCAGGAATTTGCGCTTGCGACAACCGCGGCGGGCGCGAAGCAGCCAGCGCCGCGAAGAGAAGGCAAAGCAGAGGCGTCAGCAAGGCACGCATTGCCGACCAACCGGCGTGGAAGTCCCGATCTCCGTTTCGCGCATAGACGAACAGCAGAAAGAGGACGGAGGAGGCCGCGACAAAGAGCTGCGGCAAGGCGGGCCGCACGCGGCCAATGACGGCGAGGACGACTAGAACAATCCACGGAAGGTACGCGATGCCGAAGCTTGCCTCTTTGCCAACAAGGTCGATTGCCGCACGTGTGCTGTTCAGCGTCAATGCACTGGCCAGGGGCCGGTATGAATCGAGAAGATGGTGATGCGCGGAAAATGAGATCCAACCAATCAACGCCAGTGCCGGCCCAATGGACGCTCTCAGAAACGTTCGGACTCGCTCACGCCAAGGCCAGTCCGATAGGAAAATCGACACCAGCGACAACAACGCGAATGGCGCGCCTTCGACCTTTGTGAGCACTGCGCCTGCCAAAGCGACTGACGCGATGACCGCGTGCTCATCCGCGGTTACGCGCGTGCACGTGAGGGCGGCCAATGCAAGTGCTTCAAAGAATATCAATGCGGATTCGCCATTTCCTCCGACAGCATTGACGATGTAAAGGTATGCATAGAGTGAAGCGAAGAGCGCCGTGATCGAGGATGCCATGGGCGAGCGTGCATATCGAGCAAAGCCATGGAGCGCCGCCGCGGTGAGAATCAGAAAAAGTGGAGTCATCCCGATCACACCCCACCAGTTAAGCCCGGCCTTTCCAAGCATTGTCCATGCATACGAAAAGGGAAGAAGCGGCGGATAGTCGGAATGCATCAGACTATTGTGGGGATCGGCTAGAAACTGCACGTCGATCATATGGGCGCGGGCAAACACGACACTCTTCGGACCCCAGAATAGTAGTAGATCGAACGAGGTGGCTTCGCCAGCAAAAATCGCGATGCTAAGAACCACTGCGGCGAGTGCCGCGATGACGATGAAAGCAATCGTCCGCGGAGTCCACGGGCCTGTTTCATTGAACTTTGCGGTTCTTACTCGTCTTTGCACGGCCGGCAAATAGGAAACCGCAGCGGCCGCGAGCGGCAAGGCAACAAGTGTCGCGACCGACCACGCGATTTGAAGTGCCGAAAGAAGAAACATCTCGACCGACAGAGTAACCAGACCAGTTGCCGCGTAAACAGCGAAACGAGCGCTGACAGGGAGCCGCCGGACGGAGAGCAAGTACCCCATCCATAATCCGGATGCGACGATGAACGCGAGTCTGATAATGAAGCTCATTTACGTTGGTAAACCTTGCCGTGTGGCAACTCACGCCATTGGAGGTACTGTGAGCTGTCCATCTCCGCTTGTGTAATCACGAATTGGATCGTGGGATCTGAAATGCCGTCTGTAAAGTACACGATCGTATGTTGCGGCATCTGCCCGACGGCCACGGCGTAATGAAGCCAATCCTTTGACCGGTCCAGCGGGTTCACGAAGGCGACAGCGGCGCCCTTCGGTATCGTTCTCGAGGCCTCGGCGAGTAACAAAAGGCTATCTTCTGAGCTTCGTGGTGATAATCCGGTCCGGGAAACGATTGTCGCGCTGCGGACGACTGGCCCTTTGTGAATTACTTCTTTGGCGGAAAGATAAAGAAACAGAAGCGACGCCGCAGCACCCAGCAGTTCGGAAGTAATGTTTTTCCAGCGCGGAGCAGGCCGGTTCGGTAGTTGTGTGTTGTCCGTATTGTCTGACCGCCCGCGGAAGTCATTTGTCCTCATTGTGCGTTCTCTGTGGGTCGTTGCCCCACTCATTCGCCTTTGCAAACGCTTCGTCGCCGCCTCGCTCCACAATTCCCCGCACGATCTCCACTACCGCCTCGGCGTGCGGCGCGATGTTCTCGCGGTTGGCGGCGATGATCGGCGACCAGACCGATGCCGCGCTGCCGGCCAGGCGGAGGAACGTGCGAAGGCCAGACCCGGCGAAACGCGGATCGATTCTCTGATCGTGCAGGTGCGCGGCAAGGGCAGTGGAGAGGATTTGCGGCAGGTGACTGGTCAGTGCGACCGTGCGATCGTGTTCGGCGGCGGTGACGAGCTCCGCGCGCGCTCCGCAGCAGGCGATCAGCTCTTGAACGACAGGTACCTCGCGATCGACAAACCACGACGCGCCTTCGAACAGGTCAGCGCGGGCAGCGTCGAGCCCGCGCTCGTGCGATCCAGCGAGCGGATGGCCGGCGACAAAATCGACGCCGTGCAAGCCGGCTGCGGCACGCAACGGCTGCAACACGCTGCAGACCGACGTCGTCAGCGAGCGGCAGCGTTCGATCGCGGCGATGGCAGCATCGACCGGCGTCGCCAGCACGGTGATATCGAACGTGCCGTCGAATGATTCCTTGCGTTCATCGGCGGCTCGAGCGCGGACCGCATCATCGAGCGAAACGCCGGGATCGATGTAGGTGACGTGCCATCCGTGGCGGCGCAACGCGATCCCGATCGATCCTCCGATGAGGCCGAGTCCGGCGATCAGCGTGCGCCGCGCGGGGGGCATCAGCGCGTCATCATGATGAGCGTGCGATCGACTGTCTGCGACGTCGATACGTCAAAGTACGGACGCTGGATCGTCACGCGCGGTCGATTCGTTTTCGGATCGAGCTCCGCCGCGCGATACGCGCCGACGGCTTTCGAAGGATCGAGTTTGATGTTCAGCTTCTGCGCGATCGGTACGATGCCGCCGACATCGGTGGCCAGGTCGCCGGTTCGGTAGTACGCGGGCGGCTTGGCCGAGCTGAGGTTGTTCGTGGCATCGGGCGCGACTTTGTTGTAGCCGTACGACTGCGCAT
>DATAMS010000660.1:0-9085 GCA_036260495.1 Thermoanaerobaculia bacterium | reverse complement strand
GTTCTGCTGATTGCGCGCGATCGTGCTCTCGGTCTCGGAGATGGCGACGAAGCCGAGGCCGAGCAGCGAGAGGCCGACAATGACCATCAGGCTGACGAGCAGCGCAGAGCCGCGGTCGCGTTTCGAATGTCGCTTGTTACGTCTCATCTTCTTCATGGCCATCATCCTCAATCGCAGGAAACCGGATTCGCCGTCGTTACTGCCCGGCCGACCGCATTGCATTTCTTCGCCACGCCCGCTTCGCTCGGAATCGTGTAGCCGATGCAGAACTTCGTCAGCGGCGAAATCGAGATGGGCGACCTGTCCTTGCCGCTGCTGTCCTTCTTTGCGTATTGCCATTTAATCGTCACCTTCAGCGTGCCAGCCGAGGCCGTGGTGAGCACCGGCGAGGCGTTCGGGAAGAACCGCGTAACCGTACCTGGTGTCGCCGGCGTGGTCAGCGTATCGGTCCACGTATTCGTGACGCCTGCGACGACGGTCGAGAACTGGACCGAGATCAACTTGATATCGGAGTGATTCCCATCAGGATCGGCGAAGGTGAGCGAGTAGCTCTGCCCGTTCATGGTCATGGTGTCGGAAGCGCCATTGGTGATTGTGAACTGCGGACTTGCTGTCGTGGCAGTGACGGTGGCGCCGGACGTGCTCTCCGTTGGCACAGGCGCGGTCTGGCTCTGGAATGAGCAGCTCGCGGCCTGCTGGTCCTGGACATACTTGACATGCGTCTCCGTGCAGCCGCTGCTGCTGGTGACCTCGATCTTTACGTAGTACACGGAGAGGTCGCTGCGGTCGGACCACGCATATCTAAACGGGGCCGTCGTGATCACGGGGTAATCGTCGACCAGGGTAAGAGAGGGATAATTGTAAACAGTGAATTTCACCTTCGAGATCGTGATGCCGCCACTGACCGGAGGTGTAACAGTGATTGTGTCTCCCGAGTTGAAGACATACGCCTGCGACGGAGAGTCACCTGTGGATGTATTGCTCTGAGCGCCTACCTGCACGATGACCGGGTTCACGCTGCAGAGTGGCGGGTAGTACGCGGGCGCTGAATCGATGCCAAGCCGGCAATCGTTAGCGGTCACGATGTATTTGTAATAGAGCGGCTGACCATTGGAGTCAGCGGCCGCCGCGGAATCGGTATACGCGAGGATACCGCTGTTGATTTGTGACTGACCGCTCTGATCGACATAGCCGCCTGTGCCGAATGTCGTGTCGGCAGTGTAATCGGGGTCAGTGATGATCTTCTTGAAGCGCTGAATGCGGTACTTGTCGACTCCAATGGCATTTCCGGCGTTGTCCGTACCGACCTGTGACCAGTTCAGATAAATCGTGCAAGTCCCGATCGCCGGGCAGGCCGAGCTCGCTCCAAAGCTGACGGTGGCAGGAGCGGAAGCCTGTACGCCAGGTCCGGCGTCGTAGGCCTGGCCGCTGACCTGAGCGAGGTTCCCGACAACGGGAGCCCAATCGCTGACCGAGTCATTGGTCTGCCCGCTGGCGTTGTAATTCGGATTGGCCGCGCAGCGGTCCTGTGCCAGAACTCTGTAGTAATACGGAACGCAGGTGCCGGGAGGGAAGATCGAGTTCGATCCCGCCGCTGTGTCTCGCCACAAAACGGTCGAGCCCGGTGCGACCACAGCGGGCTGCGACTTCGTGGAGATGTCGAGAACGGTTACCCCTTCGCCTTTGGTGGGATCGAACGTCGGTGTCAATCCTCGGATGACCTTGTAGCGGATGACCTCCTGGGGCGGGATCGTCGATCCATCGGTCGCGCAGCCACCGCCGGTGCAGTTGCTTCCCGACTTGGCCGGATCATTCTTCGTCGGCGAATTCCATGTAAGACCGATCGCGTAATCGACGTTGCCAGGCGTGGTGGCGGCCGGTGCGGTGGCCGTCGTCGCCTTGAGGCCGGATGGGGGTAGAGGCCGTGTCATGTTCTTGGGTGAAATCGCGACAAGATCGCTGGGAACGCTCGATCCGTTGTCGTTCTGCGCCGTCATCCTGTAGTACCAGGTCAGGGAAGGATCCATGACGCCGTCATCGCCGACGACATAAGAGCTGATGTTCATATCCGTAATGTTTACGCCGTTGGAGAACGAACCGCCGGTGGAAGTGTCCCACTCGAGCCGGTATTGCAGCACCGGGCCTCCGGTGGTCGGTGCTGACCAGCAGACGACCGGGACCGCGCAGGCGCTGACGCAGACGCCGGTGATTGTGGGCGGGCCTGGCGGCGTATAGCTAGGCTCAGGGAAACCGGTCAAGCCGAGGTTTCTCGGAACGATGAGTGCGGAAAGCTGGTATTGGCGATAGGACTTGATCGCCGCAATCGTCTCGGTCGCATTCGTGTACTTTGAATCGGGGTTGGCATTCATTCCGGTCAGATCGACCTTGATCGCCTGGATGGTGGCGCGCATGTTGCGGTCGTCGACGTTTGCTGTGGCGCTGTTGTTCGCGTCGTACTGACCGTCTCCCCCGATTGCACCGGTGTTGTACGTCGCCGTCGATCCATCCGGCAACGTTACCGAGTACGTTGTAGAGAATGTCGTACCGCCTGCATCGCGGCCGGTCGTGATGTCGGCCTGCGGAGTGGACTGACTCGCCGGATCTTTTAGGATCGTCGTCCCCTTGGGGTCCGTGTAATAGAAGAAATGGAGTGCGCGGATATTCTCGGCCACGGGAGTGCCGGCGCGCGGTGGAGTCGCCAGAAGGTCGGAGACTGTGATCCGGTAAAGCGTGTACGGCGGGTTGGCGTTTGTGGTGTCGATGCCACTGACCGTCACCAGTTTCTCCTTGCCAGCGCTCGGAGAGCCGGGATAGCCACTCCGAGGTATGTCGGTATCTGCGTAGAACTTGATGGTGCTCGTGTTTTTGGTCGTATCGGCCGATTTCAGCGCGTAGACGACGATCTCGTCATTGCTGGTCGTGACATAGGGAAAAATCGCACCCTTCGTCGCGGGATCGTAAGGCGTATACGTGGGCTCGAGGCCGTTCCCCTGTGCGGATGCGGAGGTGTAATTGAAGTTGGCGCGGAAAGCGATCGCGGTGGGGCCGGCATATTCGATCTGTTCGTCTGGCTGTGCAAATGTTCCGGCCGTAACCGGAGTACCGCCGCGGCTGTAATCAAAACCGGCCATGCGGACGTCGCTGACCAATTTGTCGAAACCGATGCGCGTGCTCTGCTGCATGTCGGCCTGCTCCGTCGACGTCTTGAAGACCTTGTTGCTCTGGTCATAGACCGAAAGCGCGGCGATCATGATGATTGCGAAGATCGCCGTCGTCACGAGGATCTCGACGAGCGTAAAGCCGCGTTGCGTGCGCGGAATGCTCCGGCGGTGTTTCATGGTCAATAGCTCCTGACTTTTGTGGTGTCGAAGAAGGCGTAGCGGCGGCGGTTTGCCGTCTCGTCCCACGCGATGTAAACGCGCACCTTGGTGAACTGCGCGGTGGTGATGGGACATTGACAGGGTTGCCCGTTGACAAGGTTGGTCGGTGCACGCGGGGTAATGACGATGCCGACGGTAGCTCCGGTGAGCTTGGCCGGGTCGAGATATTTTTTCCAGGCCGTCAGATAGCCATCCGCCGGTCCGCCAGGCACGGTCCAGGCTTCTGTGCTGTTGCTGATGGTGTCAGTATTGCGGAGGATGCTGTTATTGAAATTGATCACGCCGTTGGCAGCGCCCGATACGTTACTGAGCGTCACTGTGGACAAGGCCGTGTTGTCATCGATCACGAAGTTGGTAAGGAGATCGTCTGCCGACATCGCCGAGAGATCCTCGAGAACGCGTGTGCCGATGGAGTTTGCGTATGTCATCTGCTTACCGCTGTAAACGTTCCGCCGGCCCATGTAGAAAAGCGTGAGGACCGTGAGCAGGACGACGCTCGTAATGGCAATGGCCACGAGGACTTCGATCAGGCTGTAACCTTGCTGGCGTGCTTTCATCGCAATTCGTTCCTCAATGCGCATAGACGCGCCCACTCGGGGAGATGTCGATGGTGAATTGTGGCTTGGACACCTTTTGATCGGTCTTCAGAATGACGGAGGCCGTTGTCGGGGAACCGCTGGGCATGCCGACCCGTCCGTCGGGGAAGAAGATGATGCTGTAAACGCCGCCCGAGGAGTCGAAGGTCTGACCGGTTTTGGGAAAATAGACGACATCTTCGAGATATTTGGTTCGGCCTTTCTGGGTCCAGGTGGGAGTGGCACTGAACGCGCTGTCTCCTGTCCAGAAACTGTAGGCGCGCGAGCTCGGTTTGGCCGAGGTGTCAGGCGTGAACGTGATCTTCGTCTGCAGGCCGCTGGTGATGGCCGTCTGCCGCATCGTGCGCAGATCGCTGGTGAAGTTGCGCATCGCCGCCTTCACTTTGTTCATCTGGTAGAAGCTGATGAAGTTCGGCACCGTCACGAGTGCGAGGATGCCGATGACGGCGACGACCGTGAGCAACTCGACGAGCGAGAAGCCTGACTGACGGGATTTCTGCGGATTCATTCGGGCCGCCTTTTTGCGAGCTGGGTGCCACGGTTGAATTTGGCGCTGAAGCTCATGAAAACAAGTTAGTTGTGTCTTTCAATGGTGTTATCTGTCGTTGCCCATGGCAGCAAAATTGATACATAAAGTAACAGACTATACCGCGGTCCCGAGCTCGATCGTGGCCACCGCGCCTTTTCCCGGCTCGCCGGTGAGACGCAAGGTTCCGCCGTGCAACAGGACGATCTTTTTCGCCAGCGGAAGTCCCATCCCGAAGCCGGTTGGCTTGTTCGATTGGAAAGGAAGAAAGAACCGCGGGCCGTCCGCGGGATCGAAGCCAGCGCCGTTGTCTGCGATCGTCACCGACGGTGGTTTGTCGCGCAGCGTCACGGCGATCGATCCGCCGCCATTCTGTCGAACGGCATCTGCCGCATTGTTCAGAAGGTTTTCGATCGCCCTGCTGAGAAGCACGCGGTCGCCCTGAATAACGACCGGCGGTCCGTCCAGCGTCACGGAGATCGATGGCTCAATGTCGGTGATGTGCGCGATCTGCTCCCCGAGTAACCCGCGAAGCTCGATCGCCTCGGCGTTGAGCTGCACGGGTCCGGCGAAGGCGAGCAAACGCTCGATGGCCTTGAGCAGCAGTGAGGCTTCCTTCTCGGCGTTGAGAAGCCGCGTTTCGGCGACGTCGTCCACGCCGCCTTTCCGCGCCAGTTTCATGTAGCCGAGGATGGTGGAGAGCGAGCTGCGGAACTCGTGAGCGATGCCGGCAGAGATCTCGCCGAGCTGCGCGAGCGTCGTCATCTCCTGCACGCGCGTCTCCAGGCTTCGGATCGGCGTGAGATCGGTGAAGAGTGCGAGAAATCCGAGCAGCGCGTCCGCTTCGTTCCGCAGCGGAACGGTGGTGAGTCCGATCGTGACCGGCTCACGCGTGTCCGGCTGAACGTCGCTGATCTCGATCCGGTTCATCGCCGCTCGTTGTTCGAACGCTTCGTGCAACTTGTCCGCAAGCCTGAGCAGCGGAATCGCATCGGGCAACGCGCGTCCTGCGACGGAATTGGTTGCGTCGATGCCGAGAATCTCGCGGCCGGCTGCGTTGATATCGGCGACGGCGCCAGTTGCGTCGAGCACGATCAGCCCCGACGTGAGACTGCGCGTGAGCGCGCCGGTGATGCGTTCCAGCTCATCGGCGCGCGTCTTCTCGCGGTCGTGAAGACGCTTGAGCTCTTCCTCCTGACTCTTCAGCGTGGCAATCGATTGGCGGAAAGTGTCGATGAGGTAGGCCGTCTCTTCCTGGTCGCCGGGCGCGCCGAGTTGTCGGGCATCGTCGAGCATCTGTTCGATCGGTCCGGTCACGCGCGGAAGATAAAAGAGCAGCAGCGCAATGCCGAGACTTGCCGCAAGGATGCAGATCGCGGCGGTTAGGAGGAAATCGCGGTGCGCGGTGCGGCGTGCCGAGGCATCGAAGCGGAGCGTGAGCGTGCCGGGTCCGGCCAGTCTGGTGACGATGTCGAAGTCGCCGTCGCGCAATCCTGATTCGAGCGTTCGTCCATTACGCGCTGTCAGGCCGATGCCGGCAATGTTGAAACGTCCGCGAAGAACGAGCATCTCCGTGTCCAACCCCGCCGGCGCACTCCGATTCACCGCCTCGGCTGACACGTCCGCGATCATCTGATGCGACCTGTCGATCGCTTCTTCCGTGTGCGCGAGATTGGCCCGCAGCAATAGAAGAAGGATGAAGATCAGGACGACCAGAAAGCCGGTCAGTCCGGTGAGGAAAAGCCGCACGTCTCTGCGAAACCCGACCCGGGTCAGCGGAGCGCGAACGAAACGTACCATTCCGAGAGTGTAGGGCCGAAGAAGAGAACGCCCAAGAAGGCGATGCCGAGAAAGACGCCGAACGGAATGGCGAGGCGCATGCCGTCGCGGCTGCGAAGCGCCGCCGGCAACACGATCAGCGCGCCGGTCACGGACGCGCCAAGCAGGACGCCGGGCACGGCCCGCCATCCGGTGACAGCACCGATCATCGCCAGCATTTTCACGTCGCCCATCCCCATCCCTTCGACCCGGCGAACGAGCCAGTAAGTGCCAATGATGACGAGCGGAATCGCGGCACCGAGGAGCGCGCCGAAGAGCGAGTCGAAGAGGGAATCGGCGAGGATCAGGTCAGGGTGAAGAACGCCAAGCCCGAGCGCTCCGCAGCCGAGTCCGATGGCGATGCCGGGAACGTCGATGACGTCGGGGAGCAGTTGGATGTCAGCGTCGATGTAGATGAGCGCGATCGTCATCGAAATGATCGCCGCGACGACGATGAATGCGACGGTCGGACCCGTGCGAAGAAAAACCGCGAGATAGAAAAGTGCGTTGGCCAGTTCCACGAGCGGATAGCGCCAGGCGATGCCGGCGCCGCACGCGCGGCAGCGCCCAAGAAGGATCAGAAAACTGATGATGGGAATGTTGTCGTACCAGCGAATGGCCGCGTCGCAATGCGGACAGTGACTTCCCGGAAAGACGATCGACTCCTCGCGCGGATAGCGATGGATGACGACGTTGAGAAAGCTGCCGACGATCGCACCGGCGGCGAAGGCGTAGAAGCCGAGGAGGAGCGTCATCCGTCGTGGATTGTACCTGCCGCCTCCGACGTCCTCAGCGCTACCATGACGTCATGAAGTACGTCTACGTCGCTCTTTGCATCCTCGGTACTGTCGTTCCGTACTACTTCTTCGTGCCGTTCGTGCTCGCGCATGGTCTGAACATGCCGCTGTTCGTGCGGCAGCTCATGGCCACGCCCGTGTCGGCCTTTTTCGGCGCGGACGTCGTCATGTCGTCGGTCGCGCTCTGGGCATTCATCGCGCACGAGCGGCGCAAACGGCCGGTGCGGCTCTGGTGGTTGTGCATCATCGCCAACCTGGGAGTGGGCGTCTCGCTGGCGTTGCCACTGTTCCTTTTGCTCCGCCACAGATCGGAACGGACGAATTGATGCGCGTTCTTATGCGCGCGATTGGTTGTCTATGCGCTGCGGCGTTGCTGATCACGGCCTGTCAAGAGCGCGAAACGCCGCAATGGGCGCCGAATGTCGAACGTACCGACATCACCCCGTCGGAGTGGATGGTGGGCTGTTTTGCAATTGACCCAATGACCGACAGGCTGCGAGCGGCAGGTGCGGGAAGCGAAATCGAGCTCACTGACCGGCGCGGAGATGTCGTCGAGGGCCGACAGTGGTATCGCGCGAAAGCGAACGGGGCTCACCTGAATTACGGGCGGTGGAGCCCGACTGCAGCGTCGAAAATTCGCGTCCAGATCGGATCTAAGGGCTACGGCAGTTTGGCGTATGAGCTCTCTCGATCGAACGACGGTCTTGTCGGAACGTATGAGGAGATTGGAGATATCGCTTCAGCTGAACCGCCAGACATTCCTGTCAGCCTTCGCCGAGTCGACTGCGTCTCGGCACCAGTGAAGTAGCTATCTCGAAGTTTGGCTCGCCGCACCTCCGTCCGCGTGAAACGCTTTAGGTATTCTTAATGCGCCGGCATCCTCGTCGCACCGTACACTCCGCCGTTCGCGTCGCAAGGCGCGCAGGGGAGATCACGGTTGACTGAGGTTCCGGCGCCCGCACATCACGAACGCGAAGAGCCGAAAGGTCGCCGCCTGCTTTCGCTCTCGCTGCTGGCCCTCGGCATCGTTTACGGCGACATCGGCACGAGTCCTCTTTACGCGATGCGTGAGTGCTTTTACGGCTCGCATCCCGTCGCACTCACGCCCGCAAACGTCCTCGGCATCCTCTCGCTCATCTTCTGGTCGCTCGTCCTCGTGGTGATGGTCAAGTACCACATCTACGTGCTGCGGTTTGATAACCGAGGAGAAGGGGGAATTCTCGCCCTGATGGGGCTCGTGGGGATGGACAAGAACCGTAGCGCCGGCGTGCGCAGAGTCTTGATCGTGCTCGGCGTCTTTGGCGCGGCGCTGCTCTACGGCGACGGCATGATCACGCCGGCGATCTCGGTGCTCAGCGCGGTCGAAGGGCTGGAGATCGCGACGCCATTTTTCAAACCGTACGTGATCCCGCTGACGATCCTCGTGCTGATCGTTCTTTTCTTTTTCCAGCGGCGCGGGACGGCAGGAGTGGGGGCGGTCTTCGGGCCGATCATGCTGGTGTGGTTCTCGACGCTGGCGCTGATGGGAATCCGCGGGATTCTCTGGCAGCCGTCGGTGCTCTTCGCGATCAATCCCATTCACGCGATTCGCTTTTTTATGGCGAACGGAATGCACGGATTTCTCGTGCTCGGCGCGGTCTTTCTCGTGACCACCGGCGGCGAAGCGCTCTACGCCGACCTCGGGCACTTCGGCGAGAAGCCGATCCAGATCGATTGGTTCAACATCGTCGGCCCATCGCTCGTCCTTCATTACTTCGGACAGGGAGCGCTGCTGATCCGGCAGCCGTCGGCGGCGCACAATCCGTTCTATCTGCTCGCGCCGAAGTGGGCGCTTTATCCGCTGGTCGGTCTGGCGACGGTGGCCACAGTGATCGCATCGCAGGCCATCATCTCGGGAGTCTTCTCGCTGACGCGGCAGGCCATTCAGCTCGGCTATCTGCCGCGAATGCAGATCGTCCACACGTCGCA
>DATAMS010000646.1:0-1510 GCA_036260495.1 Thermoanaerobaculia bacterium | reverse complement strand
TCCGAACGTGGTCTGCATCTGCGTGTTGCGATACAGATTGTTCAAAACGACTTCGGCGATGGCATCGCGCTTCAATTCGATGACGATGCGCATCCCCTCGCGGTCGGACTCGTCGCGCAGATCGGAGATCCCTTCGATCCGCTTGTCGTGAACCAGCTCGGCGATTTTCTCGATCAGCCGCTTCTTGTTCGTCATGTACGGAATCTCCGTCACGACGATCTGCTCTTTGTCGGCTTTCTTTGATGCTTCGATGATGGCTCGCGCGCGAACCTGGATGATGCCGCGGCCAGTGTTGTAGGCCTCGTAGATTCCCTCGATGCCGTGAATGAAGCCGGCGGTCGGAAAATCGGGGCCGGGCATGACAGTCATCAGTTCTTTGACCGATGCGGCCGGGTTCTCCATCACCATCAGGCAGGCGTCGATGACTTCGCCGAGGTTGTGGGGCGGGATGTTGGTGGCCATGCCGACGGCAATGCCGGACGAGCCGTTGACGAGAAGATTCGGATACTTCGCCGGCAGCACCGACGGCTCGCTCTCGGTGCCGTCGTAGTTGGGCACGAAGTCGACCGTCTCTTTGTCGATGTCATCGCGCATCAGCTCTTCAGCGAGGCGCGTCAGACGAACTTCGGTGTAACGCATTGCCGCGGGGTTGTCGCCGTCGACCGAACCGAAGTTTCCCTGGCCGTCGACGAGGCGGTACCGCATCGAAAAGTCCTGGGCCATGCGGACGACTGAATCGTAAATCGCGGAGTCGCCGTGCGGATGGTATTTGCCCATCACGTCGCCGACGATGCGCGCTGATTTCTTGTACGCCTTAACCGCTGTGTTTCCTTGCTCGTACATCCCGTAGAGGATGCGGCGGTGCACCGGCTTCAGTCCGTCGCGAACGTCGGGAAGCGCGCGTCCGATGATGACGGACATCGCATAGTCGAGATACGACTTGCGCATCTCGTCTTCGATATTGACGGGGTTGCGCTGCTCGATGTGTCCTGTGTAGTCGAATTCGTTCATGTAGTTGGTTACCGGGTTGCTGCGTTACCAGGTTGCCAAGGGCTGAACAGGAGCGTCGCTAGTAAGGCAACCTGGCAACCTGCTAACCCAGCAACCCTCTAGATATCCAAGTTCTTCACTTCCAGCGCGTTGTCCTGAATGAAGACGCGCCGCGGTTCGACCTGATCGCCCATCAGCACCGTGAACAGCTCTTCGGCGCCGACGCCGTCTTCGATTTTGACCTGGAGCAGGCGGCGTCGTTCGGGATCCATCGTCGTCTCCCAAAGCTGCTCGGGATTCATTTCGCCGAGGCCTTTGTAGCGGCTGATGGCGAGGCCTTTTTTTGCGAGGTCGTAAACGCGGTCGATCAGATCGTCGATCGTGACGATCGCGTCGGACGCGTCGTTGTGTTTGAGCGTGTACGGCGGCAGACCGAAGCCCGACAGCAGCTCGAATGACTTCGACATCTGGCGGTACTCGTAGGTCGAAAGCAGTTCGCTGTTGACGACGACTTTCTTGC
>DATAMS010000632.1:0-5285 GCA_036260495.1 Thermoanaerobaculia bacterium | reverse complement strand
ACGGTGTGTAGAAAAGTTGACGATTGAGGGTTGCCGGGTTGCCAAGTTGTCGGGTACCGAGTTTCCTGGGTTACCGAGTTTCCTGGGTTACCGAGTTTCCTGGGTTACCGAGTTTCCTGGGTTACCGAGTTTCCTGGGTTACCGAGTTTCCTGGTTGCCGAGTTGCCGCTCTGTTTCGCGGTCCCATCGGCAGATTACAAAACTCGGAAACCTGGCAACAACTCGGAAGCTTGGCAACCTTGGCAACCTGCCAACTCGGCAACCAGCCAACCACAACCCTACTTCGCCGGATCGTAGTACCGCACCACCAGCATCCCGACGCCCTTCTGCGCCTGCTCCGATTTCGGATCGGCGGAGAGAACGGCCATCACGTTCGGCAGGATCTGGTCGTACAGCACGATCTTCTGCGATTTCATGCGCGGCTTGCCCAGCGCTTCGTGCAGATAGGCCCACTCTTCGTCGAACGCTTTCGGCGCTTCCTGCAAAATCGTGAAGAGCTCGAAGCGAACGGACTTCAATCGTTCCTTCTCGAACTGCAGCGTCAGCGATTTATCGTCGGCGTAATCGACAACGAGCTGATTCTCGCCATCGCCGCGCTTCGTCTTCCAGCCGTTCGACTCAAGCGCGTGCACCGCCGCCGCGCGGCTCATTCCGATCTTCAGATGAAACGACTCGGGACGCATCCATGAAATCTTGCTCGTCGACGGAAACGCGGTGGCGAAGAAGAGCGCAAGAACCGCGATCATGCCGCTCCCTGCGTCGTGGCCTCAGCTTTCAGTTGCGGGTCCCAACCAACCACCGCATTTCCCGTCCCGATTACAGTCCAATATCCGTAGACCTCGGCGGGATACGACGGAAAGTCGAGCGCGGAAAGCATCCACGCCAGCGAGCCGGCTTTGACCTCGCTTACGGCCATGTCCATGAATTCCGGCAGCACCGCGATGAGCTCGCGCGTCCGCCCTTTGCGCATCAGGTCGAGCACCTTCATGTCCCACAAATAGCCGCTGTGCTCGTAGACGTGCTCGCGCGACATGTCTTCCGGGATGTCAGGCTCCGTCGTGAAGTGGCGATGCGAAAGCGTGTTCGACGCCAGCAGTACCGCGCGCCGTCCGCTCTTTTCGATGGCGCGTTTCGTGGCCTGCCCGAGCTTCAACATCTGCTGCTGCCCCATCTCGTTGCTGAAGTAGTAAGGCGAGTTGTTCGACGAGATGCCGACAATCGGGATGTCCCACTCCGGATTCATCATGTGGCAGGAAACGATGGTGCCGTAGTCGACGCGGAAATTGGGATTCCGCATCATCTTCGTGATCAGCCCATCGCGCCGGCCCTCCTCGGCGATCAATTCCGCCAGCTCGACGTCGACCTTGATGTCGTAGTTGAAGCGAAAGAGATTCGGAAAAATCGGATCGACGGAAAGCCCGTGAAACTCGGGAATGCCGAGGAAGTGATGGCCGATGACGGTCTGCCAGTGCGGCGAGTGGACGAGAAAAACGTCCGGCTTCTTCTCCAGAAAATGTTTGCGCGCCCGCTCGTAACCCCAGCGCAACACTTCCCATCCACACTCCGAGCGCGGCTCGTTGCGCCAGTGGTTGTCGCCATAAACGATGTGCGGCGGATGCGGCGCGAGAACGCCGCCGATGATTTCTCCCGACATGGCGGATAGTTTAGCGATTAAACGGGTATTCGTTGATCCAGTGAAAGCCGCGGTTGGTCAGAAGGAACTTCGGGATCGGCTCGCGGCGACAGAGCGCGTGCACTTTGTGGCCGCCAAGATCGCCATCGATGATCAGCGTATCGGCGTCCGGCCGCGCGTAGGAAAGCCGGCCGTCCCACGCCGGCTCGTTTCTTCGCGAGACGGCCAGCGTTCGCGTCCTCTCGTTGAGCTGCACGCTCAGCCGTTCGCTGGAATCGTTCATGAGTTGCACTGAGGCGATGAAGCGCACGTCGAAGATGAGGCGGCGCCAACGCGAAGGATCGGTGAACGGAATCGGTTTGTCATCGGCCTGGAAGTCATCGACGCGCCAGATTCCGTAAAGCGGTGAGCGCGCTTCCGCTCCGCCATACATCCGTTGCATCGCGCGAACTTGTTGCAGTGACGTCAGCACGACCACGACGACAGCGAGGGTGCGCAAAACGATTCCTGCAATCTCGGCGCGGCGGTTTCGCCAGAAGCGCGGCAGTGGCGCGGGTGTGACGGCGCGGTTGCGTACGAAAAATGCGACGAGCCGCGGCACGTCCGGAAGAGCGATCACGACTGCCATCGACAGCAGTTCGAGCGAATAGATCTTCACCGGCACGTCGTACATGAAATTCAGCGCGACGACGTTGACCAGCACGCCCATCGATACGAGCGCCCCAAGAAGCGCGGTGCGGCGCATCGTCAGGAGCAAGCCGCCCAGCATCTCCATCGCCCCGGCGAAAATCGTGTACGCGGCCGACGCTCCCATGAACGTCCAGAGAAGACCCATCGGCGAGGCGTCGCCGAATGGCTGCAATAGCCGGTCGAGCGACGGCGGCGGAAACTGCGACGGGATCACCTTGGCGGCGCCGTAGCGGATCATCGCCACTGCCAGTGCAAAGCGGAGATAGGCGCGAAGAGCGATCCAGGCGCGGTTGTAGTTCTTGCGGCGCGAATCGATCGCGCTCCAAACAAGCGTGATGGCGACGGCACCGATTGCAACACACAACAGATAGACCCAACTGTAGGTCGTGTCACCGCTGCCATTCGGTCGGATATCGACCGAGACGTGGAGCAGGCGCGCCATCGCGCGCACCGGCGCATCCGGCATGCGGCTGAGACGCGCGGTCAACAAAAATGACGGAATCAGATTCAGGGGAAACGGAAAATTCACGAGGATGAAGAGCGCGGCCGCGAAGCGAAAAAGAATGCGCTTCATCAGCGGCCAGGCCACCTGTGATTCCATCTCGATGTCCGTCACTGCGACAGTTTAGGTCTTCGCGATTTGAAGCAACACGCGAAGCCGCTGCGCATCCGCCGTTGGCTCCGCGCACGCGTACGCCTCGCACACGTACGCAAGCGCGCGATCGCCGGGACGGTTCTGCATCAGCGGCAAGTCGCCTGAGGTGCTGCCCGCGACGAGCACGCGATGCGGCAGATACTCCTCGCCGGCGACCTTTCGCAACGCGCGAAAGGTCGCGTCGTCGACATCGCCCGTAATCACGATCTCTTTCGGCTGCCCGGCGCGCCATTCCGCAACGCCCAGCAGCAATCCGAATCCCGAGGGATAGCGCTCGGCCATCGGCGCGATCGCCGCGATCGTCTTCGTCGCCGCCTCAGCGTACCGCTCTTCGCCGAACAGCAGCGCAAGCCGGAGGAGAACATCGGCAGCGACCGAGTTACCCGAGGGCGTGGCGTTGTCGAAGAGATCCTTCGGCCGCGTGATCAGCGCTTCGTGATCCGTTGGCGTGTCGAAAAAGGCGCCGTTCTGCGTGTCTGCGAACCGATCGAGAATCTGACCGGCCAGTTGACGCGACGCGTCGAGGTAGCGCCGCTCGTGCGTGGCCTCGTACGCGAGCGCAAGTCCCCAGGCGGCGCCGCTGTAGTCCTCGAGCAGCCCGGCGATTTTCGGCGTGCGCATCAATCGTCCGTTCGCGTCGATGCGCGTCAGCAGAAAATCGGCATTGCGGCGAACCACGTCGCGGTACGAATCCTTATCGAACGCCACAGCCGCCTCGGCGAACGCGGCGAGCATCCAGCCGTTCCATCCGGCGAGGATCTTTTCGTCGCGCGCCGGCCACACGCGCTGCGATCGCGCGCCGTACAACTTGCACTTCCCGCGCGCGGCGACGTCGATGAGTTGATCGATCGTGATTCCGAGACCGGCAGCCACTGACTCCGGATCGCGCGGCATGTTGAGAATGTTGCTTCCCTCCCAGTTGCCGCGCTCGGTGATGTCGTAGATCGCGCAGAAAACCCGTCCTTCCTCTTCACCGAGTAGAGTCATCACCTCGGCGCGCGACCAGACGTAGAACTTGCCCTCGACACCTTCCGAATCGGCATCCTGCGTCGCGTAGAAGCCGCCGTCGGGCGAGGTCATCTCACGCTGCACGAATCCGAGGATCTCGTTGGCGATGCGGGCGAAGAAAGGATCCTTCGTATACTGCCACGCCCGCGTGTAGAGCCGCGCCAGCAACGCATTGTCGTAAAGCATCTTCTCGAAGTGCGGCACCAGCCAATGCGCGTCGGTGGAGTAGCGATGGAAGCCGCCGCCAATCTGGTCGTACATCCCGCCGCGCGCCATTTTCGTCAGCGTGTGCGTGATGATCTCGTCGAGACGCTTGTCGCCGTTGCGCCAGGCCACCTGCATCAGAAAATCGAGCGACATCGAGGGCGGAAACTTTGGCGCGCCGCCGAAACCGCCGTGGACCGGATCGTAACTTTGGGCGATGCGCGCGGCCGCACGATCGAGCGCGCCATGCTCGAGCGCTCCGCCGCCCTGAAACTTCACGGTGCTCAACGAACGGACGACATCGGCCGACGCCGCCTCCACATCCTCGCGCCGCGACCGGTACGCCTCGGACACATGCTCGAGCACGCGCCGGAAGCCCGGCATGCCGTGACGATCGTCTGGCGGAAAATATGTTCCCGCGTAGAACGGCGCGCCCGCCGGCGTGAGGAACATCGACATCGGCCAGCCGCCGTGGCCAGTCATCATCTGCACCGCTTCCATGTAGATCGAATCGACGTCCGGCCGCTCCTCACGATCGACTTTGATCGATACGAACTTGTCATTGAGGATCGCCGCCAGCGCTTCGTTCTCGAACGACTCGCGCTCCATCACGTGGCACCAGTGACATGCGGAGTAGCCGATCGAAAGAAAAAGCGGCTTGTCCTCGGCGCGTGCTTTCGCGAAAGCCTCATCGCCCCACGGATACCAATCGACGGGGTTGTGCGCGTGCTGAAGAAGATAGGGCGATGTTTCGTTGGCGAGCCGGTTGGTCATATCAGGTGTCGTGCAGCGTTCGGGCCTGCCGCCGGCCCATCTCGTCCTGCGGGTTATCGAACATACCGGAGATTAATGCCGCGGGCGTCGAAAAATCCGGCCAAAATCGTGCTCAGCGCGACGGCGCGGAGTGAATCGCGAAGACGCCGTCACGCTGCAGGATCTGCAGCAAGGCAACGCTCCCGCGCTCGTTCAGGTGAACGCCGTCCGCGAACTCCTCGGGGTCCGTGACTGCGCCCGCGTAGTTCAGGACGTGCAACTGCGGATCGGCGCCGCGGACTGAGTCGTCGATCGCATTCACAATCGCAGGCACGTTCAGCG
>DATAMS010000581.1:0-4885 GCA_036260495.1 Thermoanaerobaculia bacterium | reverse complement strand
CGCAGCTTTGGGAAGGCAATACCTGGATCACCGATGCGCACTGGATCTATCCCGGTGACGTGCTTCTGATCGACTCCGAGACCGCGCAGCAGATCTCCGCCGCCCAAACCGGCGGTAATGATGCCACCCTCCCGCCGCCGCCCGCGCTCATGCCCGAGTCCGTTCCGCCGTCGCCCGGTGCCGCCGCGGCAAGCGGCGTCTTCGCAGGAGGAGATGGCTACATCACCGCGGCTGACGCGGCTGGCGGCAGCCGGAGCCCAGTGCCACTCGGCACCGACGCCGACGTTTATTGCTACGGCTACATCGGCAACGACGGCGAGTCGATGCCGAATACGATCCTTGGATACGAAGATTCCGAGTTGCGTTATGCGGCGGGTGCTGTGGAGCAGGTCATCAGTGGCGCAATTGGTGATCTCGTTCTCATCAAAGGCGGCACGGCCAGCGGACTGGTGGCTGGCGAGACGTACATTCTTGTCGACGTCGGCCGTCTGATCAGCCATCCCAGCAAGCGCGTGCAGGTCGTCGGGCGTGAATACCTTTATCGCGGTCAAGTAAAGATTCTCTGCGCCGACGAGCATACGGCGCGCGGTCTCATCACACAGTCGTGCACCGAAGTTCCGGTGGGCACGCACCTCAAGCCCTTGCCGCAGATTCCGATTCCGCTCGCTCGGATCCCCGATATGCCGGCGTTCTGCGACAACTCCAGCAACAAGAAAAACGGGTACATCGTCGGTGCGCAGGGCGGTTGGGACGAGGCACTCGGTGAGGGTTTGCTCGTGGAAGTGAACCTCGGCCAAGCCGATCAGCTCCAGCCCGGCGATTTCCTCACTGTCTACACCGAGGATGTCGCGCCAGGCCAGCCGCGCCAGGTCCTCGGCGAAGTGGGCATCCTGACCACGAACACGCACACGTCGACGGGAAAGATCGTAGCCATGCGCTACTCGATGAAGATCGGCGACCGCGTAGAGATTCGCTAATCGAAAGTGACCAGCGAGTTGGAAGAGTGAAGCGTGAAGAGTGAAGTGTGAGGTGTGAAAATTAAGTACCTCGCGTCCTTCACTCTTCACTCTTCGAACTTCACTCTTCATGAAAAACCCTCGACTCCGCACTCCCTTTTGTTAGAATCATCCGTCCGGGTCCATAGCTCAGCGGTTAGAGCTACCGGCTCATAACCGGCAGGTCCCAGGTTCGAATCCTGGTGGACCCACCAGGAAACCGATGGTTGAAATCCTGAACATGACGAACGATCGACTGCACTGCCGGCGCGGACCAGCCGGAGGATCGCTCGCCCTTTCCGCGCCGGCATTCATGACGATGCTCGACCGGCCGGCCGGGCAAATTTCTTTTCGCACAGGCGTTCCATCACCGGAACGCCTTTTTCGTTTTTGGAGGATTGGTTGAATCAGGACGTTGAAAAACTTTGGGAGTTACAAACAGTCCTGTCGGCGCTCGGAGACCGCGAAAAACAACTGACGAACAAGCCCGAATCCTTCGCGGCCGTCGATCGCGAGTGGCAGAGCGTGAATGCCGGGATGGAGAAGCTGCAGCAGCAGATCGAGCAGCATTCCCGCGAACGGCGGCGCGTCGACGGCGAGTTATCCGATCAGCAGGAGCTCCTCAAGAAATATCAGGGGCAGCTCATGCAGGTGAAAAACCAGCAGCAATATGCAGCAGCGTGGAAAGAGATCGACGCCACGCGCAAGCAGGTCAAGGAGCTCGAAGACTCGACGCTCAAGACGATGGCGGACGTCGATGCGCTGCAGAAGCAGAACGATGATCTGGCCGCCGGCAGCGTCGAGCTCAAGTCCCGCTGGGATGCCGAGCACGAAGCCTGGCAACACTCCCTCGGCGATCTTCGCAAGGAGGTCGAGCAGCTCAAGGCCCGCGCGGCGAAGATCGAGGCGTCGCTTCCCGAGCGCCTGAGCCGCGAGTTTCACCGCATCTTTAAACAGCGTCAGGGCGTGGCCATCGCGCGCGTCGTCGCCGATTCCTGCAACGGCTGCCGTACGCGCGTTCGTCCGGCCGTGCTGCAGCAACTCAAGCGCGGCGATCTCGTTCACTGCGAAGGTTGCAGCCGCATCCTCTATCTGGAGAGTCCCCCATCCTGAAGATCATCGCGTTCGTCGACGGCGCCTGCCGCGGCAATCCCGGCCCCGCTTCCTACGGTGTCTTCATGCGCAAGGACGACAGCGAGATTATCGAGATCTCCGGTTTTCTCGGCACGACGACGAACAACGTCGCCGAGTACGCCGGTCTACTGGAGGCGTTGGCGACGGCGCAATTGGAAGGGGCGACCGATGTCGAGATCGTCTCCGACTCGCTCCTCCTCGTGCAGCAGATGCTCGGCAAGTACCGCGTCAAGCATCCCAATCTTGTGCCGCTGTACGAGCGCGCGAAATCGATGACGCGGCGCTTTCCGAAATTCAAAATCCGTCACACGCTGCGCGCGGGAAACAAAGACGCTGACAGGTTGGCCAATGCCGCGCTCGACCGCGCCGAGCGCACGCCGAACGATCGATGGGTCGAGAGACGCCGTGTCGATTCGTGACAACATCGCCGCCGTCGATGAGCGGATCGCCCGTGCGTGCGCTCGCGCGAGACGCGCACGCGAGGATGTGAAGCTCGTAGCCGTGTCGAAAACGTTCCCAGCCGAGTTTGTGGACGAGGCGATTGCCGCGGGCATCACTGACATCGGCGAGAACCGCGTTCAGGAAGCGCGCGACAAAAAGCCACTCGTGCGCGGCAGTGTCCGATGGCATCTCATCGGCCATCTGCAAACCAACAAGGCCAAGGACGCCGTGAAGTTGTTCGACGTCATTGAGGCGGTCGACTCGCTCGATCTCGCCGAGAAGCTCGCCCGTGCGGCCGAGGGGCAGGGGAAGACGATCGAGGTGTTGTTGCAGGTCAACATCGGTGACGAGCCGCAGAAGAGCGGTCTTGCACGAGGCGACGTCGATGCGGTTGCGAGGCAGGTTGCGGGACTAGCACCGCTCCGGCTCATCGGGCTCATGGCCATCCCGCCGGTTGGCACTCCCGACGAGTCGCGTCCATACTTCCGCGAGCTGCGGTCGATGCGCGATGGGCTCGGCCTGAAGGAATTATCGATGGGGATGAGCGAAGACTTCGAAGCGGCGATCGAGGAAGGATCGACGATGGTCCGCGTTGGCCGCGCGATTTTCGGGAGCCGGGGATAGATGGGAATCCTGGTGGTGTTCTTGAATGCCTTCATGATCGTCCTGCAAGTGATCCAGTGGATCGTGCTGGTGTGGGTGATCCTCTCCTGGGTTCTCTTCTTCGCGTCGCAGACGTCGTTTCGCTGGCGCTACAAAGGCGCCTACAGCATCCTCAATCAGCTCAACGACATCTTCACGCGGATGACCAGCCCGTTCCTTCGTCCGTTCCGGCGGCTGGTGCCACCACACAAGATGGGCGGCATCGACTGGTCGCCGTTGCTGCTACTACTGGCGATCTACATCCTGCGCGGGATTGTCTCGTACCTCTTCACGGCGTTCGTCGTCCACACCTGATCGCGGCAATGGGTTGACAGTCGCGCGCTATAATTCGCCCTTGTGTTGGGAGGGTGTCGATGCAAGGTCTCACTCCACTCGATATTCAGAAGCAAACGTTCGCGCGCGTCTTCAAGGGCTACAACGTTGATGAAGTGCGCGGCTATCTTCATCTGATCGCCGAGGAGATCGAAGGGCTGATCCGCGACGTGGACCGCCTCTCGCGCGAGAACTCAATGCTGCGCGGCGAGCTCGATGAGCACAACGCTCGCGAGCGCATTCTCAAAGACACGCTGCTTTCCGCGCAGAAGGTCTCCGAGGATTTGAAAGTCAACGCGCACAAGGAAGCGGAGCTCATCGTGAAAGATGCCGAGCTGCTCTCCGACCGGCTGACGTCGCAGGCCATGTCGCGCGTCGGCGATCTGGAGCGCGCCATTCAGGATCTCAAGATCGAGCGCCGCGGCAACCGCAACAAGCTGCAGTCGATGCTCGATACGATGCAGCAACTGGTGATGCTCGACGCCGAACAGGAAGCGAACGAACAGCCGATCACGTCGATGTTCCGTTCGAGGGAGTAGGTGTTCGGGTGTCGGGAGTCGGAGAACGCTTGCAACCTTCTGTCTCCGACACCCGACACCCGACACGCGACTCCCGCATCATCAAATTGTCTGCGCAAATCCCTCACCCCCCAAATCCCACTCCCCACCCCCCGACTCTCCTGATCCGCAACCTTTCGCAGATTGCTACGCCGCTCGGCTTCGTTCCCGCGCGCGGCGAGGCGATGCGCAAGCTGGCGGTCTTTTCTGACCGCGTCATCGTCATTCGCGATCGCCGGTTTGCGTTTGTCGGTGCCGAATCCGATATCGATTCCGATCTTCGCGCGGTGATCGATGAGGACTTCGATGCACATGGCGCCACTGCCGTTCCCGGCTTCATCGATTCGCACACGCACATTCCATTCGCCGGGTATCGCGAGACGGAGTTCAATCGCCGGCTGCAGGGCGAGACGTACGAGCAGATCGCGGCGTCGGGCGGCGGCATCGCGTCGTCGGTTCATGCCACGCGTCACGCCTCCCAGGACGCGCTGACCGAAAATATCCTCGGGCGCGCCCGCACGATGGCGCGCTACGGAACGACGACAGCCGAGGCGAAGAGCGGATACGGATTGAGCGTCGAAGGCGAGCTCAAACAACTTCGCGCCATTCGCGACGCAAGCTCGCATTCGCCCGTTCGTCTCCTGCCGACGTGCCTCGCCGCGCACGATTTTCCGCCCGAGGGACGATCGAGCGCGGCGGCGCGGCGCGGATATGTGTCGATGATCATCGGCGAGATCCTGCCGGCGGTCGCGGAAGAAAACCTCGCCGTTTTCTGCGATGCGT
>DATAMS010000569.1:0-6478 GCA_036260495.1 Thermoanaerobaculia bacterium | reverse complement strand
CTGCGCCGACGATCGTCGCGTCTTGACATCCCCTCGGCTCAGGATTTCGGGCAGCGATGCCGGTTCCGGAATCGAGGGCTCGACCGCGGGCAGCGCTGCCAGTTCGGCCTCGCGTTGCGCATCGGCAAGCCGGCGCCGCGTTCGCACGCCGCCGCCTTCCGTGGCCACGCGCTCGTACGCAATCGGCACGGCGTCGCCGCCGATTGTCAGCGTTTTGACGACGCGTCCCGCTTCGGCCGGCCAGGGAGCGGCGCCGAGGTCGAAGAGCTGATCAACGTATTTGACGAAGCCTTCCTTGCGCGGCTTCGCATTGGTCACGAAGACGACTTCGGACTTCGCGCGCGTCACAGCGACGTAGAAAAGGCGGCGCGTTTCGGCTTCTTCGCGCAGCGTTCCGATCTCTTTGAGCGGCATCGTTCCGGCCCGGCCGTAGTGCGACGAGAGCGTCTCGACCTGCCCGCGCAACACGAGGCTGCGCGGATTCTCGACGAGGAAAAGCTCGGGCGTTTTCACCGGAAACTCGAGGTCGGGGAGGATGACGGTGTCGAACTCGAGTCCCTTCGCGGTGTGCACGGTGAGAATGCGCACGGCGTTGCTGGCCTCATCGACAAGCGACGGCTCCATCTCATCCGGCTCGCCGCCGCGGCGATGCGAGATCTCATCGACGAATTGCCGGATGGAGCCGCCGGTGCGCTGGTCGTAGCCGAAGGCGATGGTTCTCAGATGTTCGAGATGCCGCAGCGATCTCGTTCCGTCGGCAGCGGCGGCGTAGACATCTTCGATGGCGCAGGTGCGGATGACGAGGTCGATGAGTTGGGAGACGGTGAGATGGGCTGCGGCGGCGCGGAGGGAGGTGAGGGTTTGTTGGAATTGTGCGTACGTTTCTGTTGCAGCGCTGGCCCCCTCATCCGGCCTTCGGCCACCTTCTCGCCCACTGAGAAGCGTGGGGGAGAAGGCGCTCGATTGTTGAGTTTCGTAATTCGCCGATGCATCGATTTCCAGCACGCCGCGCGCGATCTCGTCGTCGGTAAGCGCAAAGTACGGCGTTCTTGCGGCGGAGATTTCGGCACCTCGATCGAATGGGAACGCGATGGCGCGCAGGACGGCGAGAAGATCCACCGGCGCGGGGCGGTCGAGGAAGAGTCGCGTCGGCGGAAGCGCGTAGGCGAGTCCGCGGCGATCGAAGACGTCGAGGTAGTCGTCGAGTTTCGTGGTGCGTCGAAAGAGCAATGCGTACCGCCGCAGATCCTCACCTCTTCCGCTGATCCACGCGGCGATCGATTCCGCCTCGGCTGCAAAACGATCGGCGCGATCTTCGAATGTCGAGTCGAGAATGGTGAGGGTGGGGGAGTGGTGGTTGGGTTGCTGGGTTGCTCGGTTGCTGGGTTGCTTACCGGACATGGCAGCGAGAAGGCTTTCCGACAACTCCGCGACTCGCTCCTCGAGTCCGGCTACCCGGTCGCTCGGCAACCCGGCAACTGCTGCATCCACCTCAGCAACCGAGCAACCCAGCAACCCAGAAACCTTCGCAGACCTCAACCGATGATACGCAGGCCGGAAGACATTCGCATCGTATCCAGCGTCGCTGAAAAGCTCGGTGAAGATGGCGTTCACGGCGGCGAGGAGCGGGGGATCGCTGCGGTATTGGTCGGTGATGATGCGCGGCTCGGCGCCGGCGGCGAGCAACTCGCGGGTGAAGGCGTCGTAGGTTTCGGGATCGGCGCGGCGGAAGCCGTAGATCGATTGTTTCGGATCGCCGACGACGACCGTTTTTCCTTCGACGAAGGCGCCGTTGCGGTCGCGCGCCAACCGGTCGATGATTGCTGCCTGGATGCGGTCGGTGTCCTGAAACTCGTCGACGAAGATGAAATCGAATTGCCCGCGTACACGCTCGACGACCTCTTCGTCAGCCAGCACGTCGCGTGTTCGCAGCAGGAGATCATCGAAGTCGACCACGCCGCGCTTGCGCTTTTCCTCATCGAGAAATTTAAGAAAGCGCCGCGTCATCGACAGCAGCGACAACGCCGCGCGATGGTCGGCCAGGCGATCGTAGACGGAATTGCCCGTGCTCTCGGCCGCGCGCAGAACGCGCAGCGAGGCGTTGAACGCCGTGCCGTTTTTTCCTTTCGGCAGGTGATTCGTGCGGATGTCGTTCGCGATCGGTTTTAGATAGGCGAGCCAAGTGTCGATGCTGCTACCGCGCGGCGGCGATGGATTCGATCGCAGGTACTCGCAGATTCCTGAGACCGAATCGGCCTCGCACGCGCGCAGGCGCTCGATGGCGATCAGCAGTTCGTGCTCGACGAGATCGAGCGCGCCGGGATCGTACGTGTCGTCGAGCAGCAGATCGCGGCGATCGATCAGCGAAAGAATGATGTTGCGGATCAGGAAGAGATATCCGGCATGCTCCAGCAGCACTTCCCAGTCGTACCGCGCCTCGGCAGTCGGATGCACGCGCGTCTCGTCGTCGATCCATGCGTCGTACGCCTCGCCGTAAAGCAGCGAGCGCTCGAAGCCTTCGATGATCGTGAATTGCGGATCGAGTCCCGCTTCGATCGGGAACTGGCGGAGGAGGCTCTGGCAGAACGCGTGGATCGTTTGCGATCGAAGGGAGTCGATGCGCCCGAGTTGTGCTGCGCAGGCGCGGCGCGCGGCTTCGCGATCCGCTGGCGCAACGGTGAAGAGCGGTGTCGCAGAATCGATCGGCCACGCGATCTCGTCACCGCTGTCGAATCGCAATTCGAGCTCGGTGAGAGCTTCGTGGATGCGATCGGCGATCTCGCCCGCCGCTTTTTCCGTGAAGGTGACCAGGACGATGCGCTCGGGCAGCAATGACTCGTCGCCGAGGAGGAGGCGGAGAACTTCGGCGACGATGGCCGTGGTCTTGCCGGTGCCGGCGCCCGCTTCGATGACGATGTTGCGCCGTTGCGGTTTGCCGAACGAGAACGACGATTGAATCGGAACGTCGCTCACTCATGCTCCTGAAGAAGAGTACGCGGCTCGCCGAAACGGGTGACGGTGTACTTCTCGACGAAGTCGTGTTTCGTGCGGCAGGAGTGATTCACCGGGCAGTACTTGCAGGCGTTGAAGTCGGCGTCGTCGTCAGCAGGAAAGGCGGGAAAAACGCCGTTGAGGATCGAAGCCACGAACAGATCCAGCGTGTCGCGCAGACCGGGCTCCTTCTCGGCCAGCTCGAACGCATACTTGGTGGCATTGATCTCGCCGATGACGAGCGGCTTGATCGCGCCGCTGACCGAGCGTGATTCCGCGCCGAAGAATTGCGAAACGGCCATCGCATAGAGCGCGAGCTGGAGCCGCACGCCGCGATCGATTTTCTTGCCCAGCTCCTTGTGACGAAGTGCTTTTCCGCCCTTGTAATCAATGATGCGGAATCCGTCGGGGCGGGCATCGATGCGGTCGATCGTGCCCTCGACCACGAGGGAGTGGGGAGTCGGGAGTGGGGTGTGGGATAAATCGTCTTTGCTCCCACTCCCCACACCCGACTCCCCACTCCCCAGCGAAATCACGAACGCTTCCGGATGATCGGACACCTTCCCGCGTCTCGCTTTTCCGAAGCGGTACTCGAAATATTTGGGGCGGAAGCCGGTGGCTTCGAGGTCGGCGAGATCGTGGGCGACGAATTCGCGGATGATGCGCTTCGTCGCGGTCTGTTCGATGGCGCGCATCGTGGGGTTGAACGGCGGCATGTCGCGGGCCATCGCGGCGAAGGCGTCATCGACGAGCGCATCGATCCGCGCGGCGACGCTGCTGTCGAGTTGCGGCAACGCCGCGGCCAGACGCGCGAAATCATCCTCGCTCAAACCGCGATAAAACTGCTCCAGGATGCCGTGATCGAGCATTCCTTTATCGCGCGCATTCATCTGCAGCTCGTGCTCGGGATCGTCGATGTCGCGAACGCCGAGGATGTGCTTGAAGAAGAACTTTTGAGGGCACTCGCCGAAATCTTCGAGGTGTGTCGGTGATACCGAGGTGATGGCGCTTGCCAGCCGGGCGCGCAACGCCGAATCATCGCCTTCGGCAAACAGATACCCGTCAAACGTGGACCGCGTCCCCGACTTCGCCAGCAGTTGCAATTGCCGCACGCTTGCCCGGAACGCTGGCGTCCCGCCGGCTGGCCCGGCGGCGTCCCGCCGCCGCACAAACGCGGAACCGAAATTCTTCAGCAGCTCTCCACGCCGTTCCGGCCACTGCCCAATCACAAAACTCTTCAGCAACGGCGACGGCCGCAATACCTTCGCGAATCCATCGCCGCCCGCAAACGAAAAATGGATCGTCTTCGCGCCGTCGAGCAAAAGCTGAAACAACATCCGCTCTTCATCGCGTCCATCGCCGATGGCGCGAATGCCAGTCGCGCGGCGATCGTGATCGGGAAGGAGCGGATCATCGACGCGCCGTTGCGGGAAAAGATCGTCTTGCATGCGAATGGCGAAGAGGTGCTCGAACGAGCGCCCGCGAAATCGCATGACGTCGGAGGTAAAGATTGTGGGGAGTGCTGAGTGGGGCGTGGGAGGTTCGAGAGATTCCTGCGCGAAGGCATCGAGAATCGCGGCGGCATCGAACTGGACGTTCCATTTCGCCGTACGCCGGAACGTCGCGGCGATTTTGTCGATTGCCTCCGCCGCGGTCAGATCGAGCTCCGTCTCGATGCGAAACCGCGCCGTCGCCGTCGTCATGAAATCGGCCACGTCGCTTCCGCTCATCGCTTGGCTGGGCGTGATCGACTCGATCTCTTTGACGACACCGACGTACGTGTCGATCGCCGCATTGCGGGCCAGCGGCTTCAATTCGTCGCTCGAACCCCCAGCGATGCGGGCTTTGCGCGTGGCCAAATCGAGAGCGTCGACATCGACCGCGACCTTCGGCTCGAAGCCATCGCGCAGCAGCTCGATGACCTCGCCGCGCGCGAAGTTGCTTTCGCGAAGGTGCAGAAGATTGGCCAGTCCGCGCCCGAGGCGATGGGCGGCGAGCGGAGTCTTGTCGGGAGCGCTCGGGGAGAAACCTTCCTCGCTCCCGAAACGGTTCAGCAGTGCGATGTCGTAGGGATCGAGCGTGCGCGCGACGATGCCGATTGCGGATGGCGCCACGCCGTCGCGCAGCAGTTTGCCAGCGGCGCGGCAGGTTTCGCGAAGCTCGATCGTGCGCGTATCGAACTGGTCGAGGGACCATTGCGGAAGCGCGGTCTCGTGGTCGCGCGGTTGCGAGTCGTCGAAACGGTCGATGAATGCATCGGCGAAACGGTAGGCATCGCCGCCCGCGGCAGGGATGTAGATCGCTTCGAGCTTGCCCGCGTTGCGCAGCGCTTCGATCACGTTTCGCTGCGCGCCGGTCATGTCGTAGAAACCGGCAACGATTTGCGTCTCGATCTTCGTTCCGCCTTTTTCGATGATTGCCGCAACGCGAGCGAGCAAGTCCGCGGGATCGATGGCGCCAAGCTGCGCGATGAGCCGCTCGTATTCGCGCCAGGCGCGGACAAGGAGACGTGATCGCGCCGGGTTGCGCACGGCCCGCGTCGCACGCAACCGCCGCTCGAATTCCGCCATCGTGATGCCGCTGTCGCGGACGTCACGCCAGGAACGCTCGATCATCGCCGCGATGCCGCGGCTTTCCATCATCGGATCGTCGATGCGCTGGACGGCGGTGCGCATGGCCAGGCGCCGCTCGGCATCGTCAGCGACACGCGGAAACTCGCCAGATGCGTTGACGATTCTTTTCGCGAAGGTCTCGATCGTGTCGATGCGCAGACCGGCAATTCCGTTCGGAGTGCGCCGCAGAAGCTCGTTTGCGATGGCGTCCTTGACGCCGCCGGATGCGGCCATGACTTCGAGTTTCGGATTGGCAATCAGTCGCTCGGCGACGGCCTCCGCGATGGTGCGGTACGGAGCGAAGCGAAGAAGTGAGTCGTTCGCGGTCATCGCGAGACCGTCCGTTTGGAGTGAAAGTGCGCGGCTGCTGGCGACACGCGCGGTGCGAAGAGCGAGGGATCAGCGACTCCCTCGCAGCGAGCGCCTTCTGCCCGAGGGTCAAACGCCCCCTCATCCGGCTTCGCCACCTTCTCCCCCACAAAAAGCGTGGGGGAGAAGGCGCTCGATGGGAACGGGAAATAGTGCTTAGCGCTAGAGCATTTGATTGCGCTTCCCGCGCAAGACGAGTTGCGCGAAGGATGGAGCCGCTCTTCGCCGGCGGGGAATTCCTCGGCTGCCCGCTCGGAATGACAGGGCGGGGCTGCGCGTCCCACGCGGCCGCGGACCTGCGCGACCGCACCACCGCGAAACTCCGAGACTGCGCTCGATCGTGGCATCGAACGATTATCCCTCACCGAATCGAATGGAACCCCTCGCATCGGGCTCTGGAATTTCGTTCCGCTGTCCTGCCGTTTTGCCGTCCACTTGGTTTGCCTAACAGGGGAGAGTAGAAGCGTATGTTTCGAATCTCCGATCAGGCAGCATCGAAAAAAGGA
>DATAMS010000534.1:0-4739 GCA_036260495.1 Thermoanaerobaculia bacterium | reverse complement strand
AACCTCCAACGGATGTACCTCGTTCTGAACGATGACCTCGACAGCGGTGTTCACGTTGTTCGCTGAGGTGGCCTTGACGTGAACCCGCTCGCCTATTTTCAGATCGGCGGCGGCGACCGTCGTCTCGCCCTTGCGGATGATCGTGGTCGACGTCAGCGCCACGACGACATCGTCATCGTGAGAATCGTGGACCGTGATGGAGGTCGCCGAGGCAGCGGTGATGATTCCCTCGATCTCGAGAACGGGCTCAGGCTTCTCCTGCGTGTCGGGCGCCTGCACTTCGATCTGCTGTGCTGTGTTGACGTTGTTCGCGGACGTAGCCTTGACGTGAACCTGATCGCCCACTTTCAAATCGGCGGCCGCGAGGGTCGTGTCGCCCTTGCGAATGGAGGTCGCTGACGTCAGCGCCAGCACGACGTCGTTGCCGTGAGAGTCATGAACGGTGATCGAAGTCGCCGAGGCGGCGGTGATGGTTCCTTCGAACTGCAGTTCCGGCTCTGCCTTCGGCGGTGCGCCGGCCCGTCTGCGCGCCTGCGCGTTGTTTTCGCTCTTGACCGGCCCGGCCGCCAGCGACGCCGCCACGGACGGCCCGTTGGCGACCGACGCCCGCACGTCATCCCCGAACAGCAACCCCGCGGTGACGATCTGAACGAGAACGAACAACATGTAGAGCAAGCTGCGTTTTTTCATGTCTCCTCCAAATGAAAAAGGGGCCTACGCCCCAATAAACAAAAAGAGGGCGTGGGTACGCCCTCTTTCAGGAACTGCAATTCTGTCAGCGCGAATTATAGCGACGGCGTGGAGACTCCTGTCAAGCAGACTCGGGCGCGCGATCTTTTGATCAGAGCACCGAACTGTCGCGATAAACCTCGTCGACGATTAGCGTAGCGTCAAGAGAAGCGACCTCGATCCGCTCGCCATTCGTCGCTTCGCGGGTAACCCAAATGCCGTCGTCTCCACGCGTTTCGATGACGATGCGGCGCTCGCGGTGCGACACGATCACGTATTCGCGTAGCGTTGGGATCGTTCGGTAGTACTCGAGTTTCGGCCCGCGGTCGTAGTCTTCCGAGGAGTCGCTCGTGACCTCGACGAGAACCGTGGGATTGAGCGCCGTCGCTTTCGGACTGGGTTCATGCTGCAGTAACGGACCACAGATTACCGAGCAATCGGGGAACGTTGCCAGACCAACCGATTCGACATAGATCCGCAGGTCCGAAGTGTGGACGCGACACGGACGACCTACGGCGTTGCCGAGCGCGTGAACCATCGCCGCTACCAGGACCGAATGCTCCTCGGAACCACTGACCATCGCGTAGATCTCACCGTCGAGAAATTCGTGCTTGCCGGTCGAGTACATCTCGAGGTCGACGTAGTCGGCGTAGGTGTAGCGATGGTGCCGGCGCGGTTCGCTCATCGAGCGATTCTATTCGCACTTCTGCGAACCACCTTTGCCGCCAGCCGCGTCTCTCAATCGATGGGAACGACGGCTCAAGGCGAAGAGCCGCGGCAGAGCAAACCAAGGAACCTACCGCATGGTCGCTGGCGGATCTGCCACCGTTGGATGGCCGCTCGCGCCCGGATCTGGCGGACACGTTCATGCAGAACCGCAGTCGATGCACTCAAGAAGTCATCTCTGACTGCCTTGAAGAGAATCTGGAGCCGTTGAGCGGATTTGAACCGCTGACCTGCTGATTACGAATCAGCTGCTCTACCAACTGAGCTACAACGGCTTGAAAGATGCGGGCGATTCTACTGACGGGACTCGTAGCTGTCGAGCGGTCCGGAGAACGCGAGGTGGGAGCGGCGCATTCCGGACGCCGTGTGACACACTCCGCGACAGTTGACGATGAGCGCGAATGACGTGACGGGAGTCGGTGGCCGGGGGTCGGGGATCGGAGATCTTCACACTCCAGAGGCTGGCGCGGTGCGTCCGTTGTTGCCGCAATCGGAACGGCTCGCGCTGATCGTCATTGCTGCCGTGACGCTGGCGATGCGCGTCGTCGCGTTCTTCCACTATCGCTTCGATTCCGACGAGCCGCAGCATCTGCACGTGGCGTGGGGGTGGACGGCGGGGCTGCTGCAGTATCGCGATGTCTTTGACAATCACACGCCGCTGTTTCACATCGTCACCGCTCCGCTGCTCCGGATCCTAGGCGAGCGCGCGGACATTCTTCTCTGGATGCGCGGACCGATGGTGCTGCTGTGGCTGATCGTCGTCGCGTGTACGTATGCGATCGCGCGCCGGCTCTACGACGTTCGCATCGCGATCTGGTCGGTCGTGCTGCTGAATGTTTTGCCGCCGTTTTTTCTGAAGTCGATCGAGTTTCGTACCGACAATCTCTGGAACGCCTTCTGGATGCTGGCCATCGTCGTCCTGTTTCTCCGGCGGCGTTCGGCGAGCACGTTTTTCGTTGCCGGTCTGCTCCTGGGATGCGCGTTTTCTGTCTCGCTCAAAACGATGCTGCTGCTGTTCACGCTCGTGGGCGCGGGCGCGATCACATGGTTCCTGCGGCGGCGAGGGCGTGGCGCGGGCATGCGCGCGGGACTCGTTGCTGTCTTTTTTCTCGGCTTCGCCATCGTGCCTTCGCTCATCGCGGGCTATTTCGTCGCGCGCGGTGCGTGGCCGGATCTCGTCTACGGCGCCGTTCGTTTCAACAGCCTCGTCGCTGGCACCCGCTCTCCCTTCGTTGTGTGGCTACCGCGGCTTCTTTACATCCCGATGATGTACGTCGTGCTTCGTCAGGCTTGGCGGTACCGTTCGAGGTCGACAGATGCGCGCTACTTCTTCGCGGTGGCGACGGGGATCTTCTTCGCCACGCTATTCGCTTTCTGGATTCTGATCTCGCCGCGCGACTTCCTCCCCTTTCTGCCGTTCCTGACGATCTTCTTCGTCGCGGCACTGGCTCACAGAAAGTACTTCCTGGAGACGATCATCGTGATGGCGATCGTGTCGCTGACGGGTGCCGGCTACTACGCGGATTGGCTGACCAATCGGACTGCCGAGTTCATCACCATGGAGAACCAGCTCCTGAACGTCTCGCGTCCCGGCGAGCTGGTCATGGACTACAAGGGCGAGTTGATTTACCGGCGCCGGCCGTACTACTTCATCCTCGAGTTCATCACGCGCAATGCGATCGCGCGCGGATTGGTCGCGGACACGGTGCCGGAGGATCTCGTCCGCACGCGATGCCACATCGCGCAGGCCGACGGCGCGCAATGGCCCGATCGCGCCCGCGCCTTCATGTCCGCCAATTTCATCGACCTCGGGCGCCTTCGCGTCTCCGGTCAGTGGCTGCAGCCGGACGGAACCTTCACGATCGCCATTCCGGGTGACTACGTGATCCTCGACAAGAACGGTGAAGCGAACGGAATGCTGGATGGGACGCCGAATCGCGGCTCGCGAACGTTAGCGCGTGGCGCTCATCGGTTTGCAGGCGCGAACGAGCGGATGGCTTGTGTCTGGGCGCCGGCGTACTCGCGTGGCTTTTCGCCGTTTCATCTGCGGGATCTGGATTTCTAGGACGGGGGTCGTTTTTCGGGGGTCGGGAGTCGTAGTGGTGAATTGCGCACGTTTGTCGCGATGGTGTTTCTACGACCCCCGACCCCCGACTCCCCACTCCCGCGAAACTACGTATACAGACCGCCGCTCACGTTCATCACAGTGCCGGTGATGTAGCCGGCCTGCTCGGAAGCGAGAAAGACGGCCGCGTAGGCAATGTCGTCGGTGGTGCCAAGGCGGCGGAGGGCGATGCGGGACTCGAGGGTTTTGCGGGCGTCGTCGGTCATCGCATCGGTCATCGCTGTCTTCACGAAACCTGGGGCGATCGCATTCACGGTCACGTTGCGTGATCCGATTTCCAGCGCCAGCGCTTTCGTGAATCCGATCAGCGCCGCCTTCGACGACGCGTAGTTCACCTGTCCGGGATTTCCCATCAGTCCCACGATCGAGGAAATGTTGATGACACGGCCCCATCGCGCGCGGATCATCTTCTTCACCACTTCCTGCGTGATGTGAAAGGCGGAGTCGAGGTTCGTTCGCAGCACGCTCGTCCACGCTTCGGGCTTCATCCGAATGAAGAGATCGTCGTCGGTGATGCCGGCGTTGTTGACGAGGATCTCGATCGGTTGCTGCTCGATGAGCGCTTTGATGCGGTCGCGAACGTCGTCGCTCGTGATGTCGAGCTGCACGGCCGTCGCGCTGCCGCCGTTCGCCGTGATGACGCCGGCGACGCGCTCGACCTGCTCGAGGTTCCGCGCCGCGCAGAGCACGTGCGCGCCCGACTCGGCCAGCCGCAGCGCGATCGATTCGCCGATGCCGCGGGACGCGCCGGTGACGAGAGCGGTGCGACCGGTGAGATCGATTTTCATTGCATGCTCTCCAGGAACTTCTCGATCGACAGCACATCGGAGATGTTGATCAACTCGACGGACGGATCGATGCGCTTGATCAGGCCAGTGAGCACAGCGCCGGGACCGATCTCGACGAAGCGACGCACGCCCATCGACACCATTTTCTGCACCGACTCGACCCAACGGACCGGCGAGACCACCTGACGAACGAGCGCGTTGCGTACCGCCGTCGACGTGCCAATCGGCGAGGCATCGACATTCGAGACCAGCGACATCCACAAATCCTTGAACGGTGCGTCGTCGAGCAGCGGCTTCAATCGCTCTTCGGCCGGCTTCATCAGCGCGCAATGAAACGGGGCGGAGACCGGAAGCGGCAATGCGCGGCGCAC
>DATAMS010000527.1:0-6161 GCA_036260495.1 Thermoanaerobaculia bacterium | reverse complement strand
AGCGAGACCCTGCCAGAAAACGCACATCAGGAAACAAACTCCGACTCCCGACCCCCGACAAACGACACCCGCGGAAGCTCCGACACCCGACCCCCGACTCCCGACCCCCGTCGAGGCATCGCGAAAAGCCTCAAAAGCCTCGCCACCATCCTCGGCCTCATCGGCAGCGAGTCGATGCAACACAATCCCTCGGAGTCGATCCGCCTCATCGTCGAGCGCGGTTACGCCGATTACGCCCGCGCGAAGTTCGCCAACTCGCAGGCGCGGCTCGACGATCTCGAGCAGCTCTCGCAATACGCGCTCCGCTACGACGATACGAACCTCTTTCTCGACGAGGTGGCGCTATCGAATCCGATCGCCGGCGAGGATGTGGCCGTTGTCGGCCCCGAGGATGAGAAGGTCGTCCTCTCCTCGGTGCATCAAGCGAAAGGATTGGAATGGCGCATCGTCTTCGTGATCTGGCTCGCCGACGGCCGCTTCCCCTCGCAACGGGCGCTGCGCGTCCCAGGCGGCATCGTGCGGCTGCAGCCAAAGGAATTGCACGAAGCCTTCGAGCTTACCGATGCACTGATGAAGAAGGACGACCTGGCGATCGAAGAACTGCCGCCCGAGCTCCGCGCCGATGCCGCGCCCGCATCCAGTTCCCCCGAGGTCGAGATCGTGATTCCTGGCGAAGAAGAAGAACGCCGCCTCTTCTACGTCGCCGTCACCCGCGCCAAACAGGAGCTCTACTTAGTCTTCCCCGTCATGGCCCGCGACCGCGGCGGCCTCGATATTCTTATGGAGCCGTCCCGGTTTATTCGCGAGTTACCGGGGGATTCGTACGAGAAGTGGGTGATTGGTGCGGAGTAGGACGTTTCTACTGGTCCTCCTCGTCGCGCTGCCCGTTCTCCGCATCGTCTCAACCTATCGGGTCTTCAGCCAAACGAACGACGAGCCCTTCCACGTCGCCGCTGGGTTTCAGTGGCTGACTACAAATCGATACGACCTCGATCCGGAGCACCCGCCACTCGCTCGCGCTTTTCTGGCCGTCGACGCGGCGCTCAGCAATGCACGGCCCGAAGGTGCAGGCTCATTGGCGATTGGCAATTCAATCCTGGAACGCAATGCTCGTTATCGCCGCAACTTGTTCGGCGCGCGCCTTGGCAACCTGCCATTTTTTCTCCTGAGCCTGACCATCGTCGGTCTCTGGACGAAGCGTCTGTTCGGCAACGCCACATCAATCATCGCCATCGCATTATTCGGCGCGCTTCCTCCAATCCTCGGGCACGCCGCGCTTGCAACGACGGACATGGCCGCCGCGGCAACAGTGGTGACAGCGCTTTATCTGTTCGATCGCTGGCTTGAAGAGCCCGGATGGCCGCGGGCAGTTGTCGCCGCCATTGCGATCGGCGCGGGCCTTCTTGCGAAATTCTCATTTCTGATCTTCTTCCCATGCGGCGCGCTTGTCTTGATTCTTACCCGCCGCCGTTTTCGTTTTGCGCATGCCGCACTGATGCTGCTGATCGCTTTCACAATCGTATGGGCCGGTTACAAGTTCACGATCGGATCGCTGAACGACGCGCGCCTGAAAGCGTTTATCCCCGGACTGCCACCGCATACCGCGGCGGAGTACGCAACGATTCCTGGGTACGAGTGGGTCCGCCTCGATCTCGTGCAGCGCTACTACTCCCACTCGGAGGATTCATTGAGGCGCGCGGGTCACGGAGTGGACTTCGTCGATTGGGCGAAAGCCGCCGGTTATCCATCACCGCAAGCGGGACGCAACGGAAATACGCTGGCTGGTTCGCCGCCGATTCCTGCTCCGACGATCTCGGACCGACTGCTCGAACCATTCCGAGCTACGTGGCAACACATCGCAGTCCATAATCAGATTCCTGCGCCCTGGTTTTTCGCCGGCCTGGAGACGGTCCAGAATCATTCAGCAGCCGGAAACGACGCCTTTCTCCTCGGCGAATTTCGGGACCACGGCTGGTGGTATTACTTTCCCGTCGTCCTCTTTTTCAAGACGCCGTTGGCCTTCACGGCTCTGGCACTCGCCGGCTTCGTTCTGCTCATCCGGACGCACAACCCTGCGGCCATCGGCATCGCTCTCGCTCCTGTTGCGATGCTGCTGCCGGCATTGACTACGGGGATCAATATCGGCGTGCGCCACGTCCTCCCGCTTTATCCGCTGCTGGCAATTGCCGCGGCGTTCGCTGTCGTCACACTCTGGCAGCGATGGAAGCTCGCGATCATTCTCTTGTTGTCCTGGTTCTTTATCGCCACGGCGCTCGCCCATCCCGACTACACAAGCTATTTCAACGAAGCGGCGGGCAGCCATCCGGAACGAATCGCCGCCGACAGCAATCTCGATTGGGGACAGGATCTCTTGCGGCTCGCCGGCGTTGTAAGACGTGAGCACATCGACCATCTCTATCTCTCATATTTCGGCACCGCGAACTGGCAAATGCTCATTCCCGAAGCCGAAGCGCTCCCTCAATTCACCCACGTACGCGGCTGGGTTGCAATCAGCGAAAACCAGATGATTTTCGGCTGGCCAAGCAACCGGCGCGATGCCTACGCGTGGTTGCGCGCATTCGAACCAGTCAGACGAGTCGGAAAATCGATTCGTCTTTATCGGATTCCGTGAAGGCAGCGGCCACGAGTCGCGCGGAGATCACTTCATGGTCCGCACTGCATGTGCAGGCAGGTAGCGACTTCTACGGTGTGCAGCTCGCATCTAGCCCGCTCGGGACATCGCTGCGCGAGCGGGCGCGCCTGCCAGCAACCCTTGCGACGACAGGTGTTCGTCGACGTCGGGCCAATTGATGACGAACCCGCCACCGATGATCCGCAGGTTCAACCTCTGCGCATCCGTGGCGTGAAGCAGACGTGGAAACCACGCCAGAGGCGCGATGATCGTACGACCGTCCAGAAGATCAACCTCAACGGAGTCTTCAGACATGCGAACACTTGAAATGCGTTCTCCCGCTTTAGGTTCCGAAGTGCTCATTCCATTTCCTCATGCACTGTTCGACGTTGTCTTCCACCATCCGCTCGATCTTGCGCAACTCGTGCCTTGAGAACCCCAGGTTGTACGCGACGCTGACCGGCTTCAGCCACACCTTGGCCGCCATTTTCTCACGATCGACATGAACATGCGGTGGTTCACCCCGATCGTGGCTGGTGAAGTACACCTCGTAGGGTCCATCGATCCGGACGCTCGGCACGAAACGAGTTTAGCGGAACGGCCACGCGAAAGTTGAACTTGCCGACTGACGGTTCTAAGTCGAGTACAGCGCCGAGTTGGCCTGCAGCTACTTGCTGGTGGTTCCTACGAGAGACCCAATTCTCCGTGAGCGCTCCGAAGACTGTTCGCGCATGTCAACACAACGTGATGTCGAGATCCCCGATATCAAGGTTTGCTGCGCAGTCTCTCTGCGGTTTTGGTCACGGTGATGGTCCGCTTTGCTTCCTCCATGCGCCTAAACAGGTTGTAAGTTTCCGTTCCCGGCGTTTCGGCTAACTGCTTGATCGCGTGTGCCAAACCCACATCCGCGGGAGGGGGTTCCAATGGCGCCGGAATAGTGAGCGAGCGCAGCGTGTCACGAAGCTCGGATGCGCTCGCAAAGCGGTTAGGAGCGTCCCGAAGACAGCGAAGGAGGGCTTCCCTCTCTTCAGGTGAAAGGTGGACCTCGCTGTCGAGCACTTCTGCGATGTTGCTGCCAGCTGGTGGTCGTCCTGTGAGCAACGTGAACCATATTGCTCCAACGGAATAAATGTCGATGTGAGGTTCGAGAAGCCTAGGCTCCGCTATGAGCTCAGGAGCCGAGTAGTGACCTCCGACTAACCCCTCGCCGGGTTTTGTGAGTCTCTTAGCGATATCCGCCTCCACGAATACTCCAAGTCCGAAATCAAGAATGCGAACCTCTTCGGCGTTGTCACCCAGGACCATGACATTGCTGGGTTTTAAGTCGCGATGCAGTACGTTTGCTGCATGAGCGTGTTGAAGGCCCGCGGCGATCTGCGTGACGACATTTCGAGCAAACTCAGGACTGACCCGTCCATTCTGTTGAAGCTTCTCGTTAAGCGTTTTGCCGGGAAACAATTCCATTAGGATAAACGGCTGGTTTTCCAATATCCCGACGTCAAATACCCGAATCACGTTCGGATGGTTTAGTGCAAAAAGTATGCGGGCTTCGCGAAAGAAGCGCTGTAAAAGCGTGTCTTTGTCTTCCGTATAGAATGGCGAAAAGACCTTGACCGCGAAATCCATTTGCAGAAATTCGTGCTTGTACCTGTAGACTTCACCGAAACCACCCCGGCCGATCCGCTCGCCGAGCTGTAAGGCCGCCGGATTTAGGCCGAAAGTTCTCTGCTGCTGTTCGTATGCCGCTTCGACAGCGACGATGCCCTGATGGGTGAGAGAAACACGCAGTGGTTGTAATTGCACCAGACCATCACTGGAAAGATAGCGGAGCATATCGAGCGTTCTGTTCCGGTCTAAACCAAGATCCTCTCCCAATGGCGAATAGTCCACCAGAGTAGAGACACGACCGTCCGTCTTGTCGTAGATCGCACGAAGGAGTGAGATTCGTTCGGCTTTTTTCTTGGCGATGTTGTCCACGTGTTCTTCCGACCAACTAATTCTTCACCTTCACCAACTCCACATCGAACACCAGCATCCCTTTCGGCTTGCCGGACCTTCCTTTGTACGCGAGGCGCTCGGGGATCCAGAGGCGGACTTGTTCGCCTTCGGTCATTAGTTCCAGGCCTTCGGTCCAGCCGGGGATTACTTCGTCGAGGCGGAATTCGGCGGGCTCGCCGCGGATGATGGAGCTGTCGAACATCTGGCCGTCGGTGGTCCAGCCGCTGTAGTGGACGGTGACGGTGTCGCGGCGGGCGAGATGGCGCGTTCCGGTCCCCGGGCGCAGGATCTTGTAGGCGAGACCGGATGATGTCTTCGTGGCATCGGCGGGAGGTGCGGCGACATCGGCGGGCGTCACCGGCGCATGGACGATGTCGACGAGCTGGCCTTCGACGACGAACGTCTCCCCTTCCGAGATCCTGCCGCCGCCGAGGGATGAGGGAATCCAGGCGCGGCGCTGCTCGCCGGGCGTCATCTGCTCGAACATCTCGCGCATGCCGGGCAGCAGCTTGGCGATGTCGATGAACGAAGAGCTGACGCGGGTGTAGTCAACGACCGAACCGTTCGAGGCTTTCCAGACGGCATAACGAAAATGGATGAAATCGGCGTCGCTGGGGTGCTCGGACGACGTTCCCGGCGCAAGCTGCTTCGACAGCAATCCGTCCGCAGATTTCTGCGCGTCGGCAGGCGGCGTCTTGAGGTCGGCGGGAGGCGCGGGCGGCGTGAGCGAGGCGGCGACGGCGGCGGCAAGGACGATGGCTAGCATTAGACTCCGCACAACATGCGCCTTCTTCTGATCTCTTCCTCGACCGTGCACGGTTACGGCTTTCTCGATCACCCCGAGCCGGAGATCCGCGCCTTCCTCGGCGACCTCAAACGCGTCGCGTTCGTGCCGTTTGCGGCGCACGATCATGCGGCGTACACGACGAAGGTGAACGAGCGGCTGGGACGGATGTCTCTCGAAGTTATCGGCGTCGAAGAGCTCGATCGCGCGGACGCGGTTTTCGTTGGCGGCGGGAACACGTTTCGGTTGCTGAAGACACTGTACGACCGCAGGCTGCTCGATGTCATTCGCGATCGCGTACGAGAGGGTCTGCCGTACATCGGATCGAGCGCGGGAACGGTCATCGCTGCGCCAACGATGCGGACGACGAACGACATGCCGATCGTTTTTCCGCCCTCGTTCGATTCGCTGGGTCTCGTAGGGTTCCAGATCAATCCGCACTATCTCGATCCCGATCCCCTTTCGACGCACAAGGGGGAGACGCGCGAGGATCGAATCCGCGAGTTTCATGAGGAGAATGCGGCGCCGGTGGTGGGATTGCGGGAGGGGTCATGCCTTCGCGTCGACGATGGCATGACAGCGCTGCTCGGCGAAAAGACGGCACGCGTTTTCCGGCGCGGGCGGGAGGCGGTGGAGGCGGAGCCGGGCGTGATCGACGTGACGCCGCTCTAGCTTGTCATTCCGATCCGGCGGAACCGCGGGCGTGGACGGTGGGGGGAGCGGTGAAGCGCGGAGAGGAATCCCCTT
>DATAMS010000526.1:0-20815 GCA_036260495.1 Thermoanaerobaculia bacterium | reverse complement strand
ACCGCGTCGCTTCTCTCCACCGGCGACCGTTTCCGCGATAAGACCACGCTGAAGAACGAGAACCTCAAGGTCAACGCGCAGCCGATCACCTCGAACAGCTTGACACTCGTCGATCAGTACGGCGCGAAGATCAAGCTCGGACGGAGCGTCAGCTCGGCTCGCTTCCCGGACGCCGGCTGGAATCAGGACAATGCTTACAAGCACGGCACGGGCAGCCTCACCGATCCGACATTGTGGAAGATTGAAGACACGCAGCTCATCGGTCAGAACCTTTACCTGACCGGCCTTTACTCGAAGGTTCAGGGCGGCTTCCAGCTCATCGCCGATAATGGCAAGGGCTGCAAGACGTTCGCATGCGGGGTCGACACACTGGCCTCGTATATCGATGCCACTCCGGGAGGAGACAATGCATTCCACCGTTCGTATCTGTCGGTGGTCGGTCTTCGTCCGCAGAAGCAGACCCGTCTGGACGGTTCCGCGTTCGTCAACACCGGCACTCTTAGCCACGAGCTGAAGTTCGGATTCGGGTATCGCGATGCGTCGGTCACCTCGCACACTGCGTGGCCGGACGATCAGATCTCCATCATCACCGGGCCCGGAGTGGGCAACGGTGACAACGGAATCGCCGAATTCACGCGTTTCCCAGCCCTCACGTTCACGTCGAAATCGCAGGATGCTTACATCGGCGACACCATGCTGTTCGGCAACCTGACGGTGCAGGCCGCTCTTCGTTATGACCTGCAGAAAGGAACGAGCTCCGCGGGTACGGCACCAGCAAACGCCATTATCCCGACGGTTCTCCCGGCGGAAACATTCGGAGGAGTATCGGGCCAGAAGTGGAGCAACCTCTCTCCCCGCCTCGGATTGACGTATGCCGTCGGTGCCGACCGGCGCACATTGTTGCGAGCCCAGTACAGCCGCTATGTCGACCAGCTTCAGAGTAACGTCGTCACTCCGGTATCGCCGGGTGCATATTCGTACATCTATTACTACTTCAACGACATCAATCACAACAAGCAAGCCGACCCTGGCGAGGTTGATATCGCCGCTGGCAACCTCGGCTTTGCCGGATTCGATCCCAGCAATCCGAATTCCGCACTTGCTCATACTCGTTGGGTGAAAAATCTCTCGGCGCCACATACGGACGAGATCATTCTCGGAGGCGAGCGCGAGTTGATGACCGACTTCAGCATCGGCATCAATGGCACCTATCGCAAACTGTCGAATTTCGTCGGCACCATCGGCGAGAAGACGCCGGGCGCCGGCGACTACTACACCTCGGCGGATTACGTTCTTCACGCTCCTGTCACCGCGCAACTGCCGAATGGTCAGAAGGTGCAGTTGTCCTATTACACGCTCAAGCCTGGTGTGTCTCCCGCGGTCTTCAGGGTCATCCGCAATACCCCTGATTATTACCAGCAATACAAGGGTATCGAGCTCACCGGCACGAAGCGTATGTCCAACCGCTGGATGCTCCGCGGCAACTTGACCCTGCAGGATTGGACGCAACACGTCGGTGCCGGCGCGATCGTCGATCCGACGAGGGGCAAGACCTGCGGTAATTGCAACGGCTCTGAAGTCATCGTCCAGAGCACCGGCAGCGGCGCCAAAGGCAACGTCTTCCTCAACTCGAAGTGGTCCGCCAGTCTGACCGGCGCGTACCAGATTCCGGTGATCGAGACCTCATTTGGCTTCAATGTCAACTCCCGCCAGGGCTATTCGATCCCGTACTCATGGGCGGTCAGTGCTGGCGCCGAGGGCACCAAGCACTTGCTCGCTCCGGCGGATGTCGATACGTTCCGTAACCCGACCGTTACCGAAGTCGACGTGCGGCTGGCCAAGGAATTCAAGCTCTCTCACGTTGGCCTGACGGTTTCGATCGACGGGTTCAACATGCTGAATTCGAACACCGTCCTGCAGCGCGTCGTTTCGGGCACCGGTACTCAGGGAGACCTGAACCGTTCGGGCGGCTCTTCCGGTCAGTGCAAGACGCTTGCGGACGGATCGGTCGACTGCACGTCAGCGCTCAACGGGAACGCGAATCACATCACGGAAGTTCTTTCGCCTCGCGTGTTCCGCCTGGGAGCGCGTCTGACCTTCTAGTTTCTTCGTAACTCTTGTTGTGATCAAAACCCGCTGGGGGCAACTCCAGCGGGTTTCTTTTCGATTAGGAAAGTCGATCCGTTGACCGAGGCTTTATCCTTCCCGCAACTATGAAGTGCTCTCCCGCAATCGCGTACCGCATCGTCGTTCCCCTTCTCGTGAGCTTTCTGCTCGCCGCCTGCGGACGAAACTCCGTTGGCACGCCGTCCCGGACGACACCGGTCATCCTCATCTCGATCGATACGCTTCGTTCCGATCATCTTCCTGCCTACGGCTACAAAGCGGTGGAGACGCCGAACATCGATGCACTGCGCGGCGACTCGATCCTTTATGCGAAGGCTTACAGTCACGTGCCGCTCACCCTTCCATCGCACCTGTCGATTCTCACTGGAATGCTGCCGGCGGATCATGGAGTTCGCGACAACGTCGGCTACCGGCTCGCTGACTCCATTCCCACGATTCAGGAGCTCCTCAAGAAGAACGGTTATGCGACGGGCGCCGCGGTCTCCGCCTTCGTGCTCCGCCACGAGACCGGCATCGCCCGCGGATTTGATTTCTTCGATGACGATGTCAAACCGATGAACGGCGAGAACGTCATCGGCCGCGTGCAGCGCGATGGCGGCGAAACCCTCAAAGCAGCACGGGGTTGGCTCGATGCGCAGAAGACCCGGCCCTTCTTCCTTTTTGTTCATCTTTACGATCCGCACACACCCTACACGCCTCCCGAGCCGTATCTCAGCCGCTACCAGAACCACTACGACGGAGAGATCGCCTACGCCGATTCCGTCGTCGGCGACCTCATTGCGGACCTCAAGCAAAAGGGCGTTTATGACGATGCGCTGATCATCCTTCTTTCCGATCATGGCGAAGGTCTCAGCGAGCACGGTGAAGAAGAGCACGGTCTTCTTCTCTACCGTGAGGAGTTGCAGATTCCACTGATCGTGAAGCTGCCGCAGCAACGGAAGAAAGGCGCAACGGTCGCGACGCCGGTGCAGCTCGTCGATGTCTTTCCCACGATCCTCGAACGGACTGCGACGCCGGTTCCGGCCACGGGCCATCGCGTCGGGCAATCCCTGTTGACGTTTCTGGATGGCGGTGCGGTCCGCCCGATCTACTCGGAGACCTACTACCCGCGCTTCCATTTCGGCTGGAGCGATCTGCACTCGCTCATCGATGGCGATGATCACTACATCCGTGCACCCGCGCCAGAGCTTTACAACTTCGCCTCCGATCCGGGCGAGAAAAAGAACACGATCGATGAGAACCGCCGCGCCAATGTGAGGCTGCGCGCCGCAATCGAGCCATTCGTGAAAGAAGCGGAGACGCCTTCCAACATCGATCCCGAGGAAGCGAGGAAACTCGCGGCACTCGGCTATGTCGGCTCGACGGTCCCGACCAAAAGCGGAGAGGCTCTTCCTGATCCGAAGAACCAGATGGGCGTCTTCCACGACATCAGGCTCGCGTACACCTACTACCGAAATAACAACGAGCCCGAAGCGCTCAAGCTCACGGACAAACTTCTGGCCTCCAACGGGCAGCTCACCGATCTCTGGGATCTGAAGTCGAAGATCCTCGTGAAGATGGGCGACAACCGCGCCGCGATGGAGGCTTCGAAGGAAGGGCTTCGCCACGTACCGGGCGCGATCTCGCTGCTCTTCGAAGTCGCCAATCTGGCGCTGACCATGGGCGATCTCGACACGGCCCAGCAACACGCGGAGATCGCGGTAAAGATCGAACCTGGGCAAGCGCACGACATTCTTTCCAGGGTGTGGGAGCGGCGCAAAGACATGACGAAGGCCGAAGCGGAGGCGAAACTCGCTGTCGCGACGACGCACGATCCCACGGACGCGCTGATGATGCTAAGCCGCATCGAGAGGTCGCGCGGCAACATGCAGCAAGCACTCGTTTACCTTGACAAGGCGGTCGTCACGAACGGAAGGTCGACGGAGAAACATCCGGGACTTCACGGCGCCCGCGGCGATTTGCTCGCACGGCTCAACCGGAATCAAGAAGCGGAACAGGAGTTTCGCACCGAGATCCAGTTGAATCCCGGCGTGCCCGATGCCTACGGTTCGCTCGTCGTGCTTCTCGCTACGGAGAACCGGCTCGAAGAGGCGAAGAACCTCGTCTTCGAAATGGTGAAGGCGTCGCCGAGGCCGCACACCTATACAGTCGTGGCGGAGACACTCACCGCGATTGGCGACGATCCCGGAGCGCTCTATTGGGCCAACGAGGGACAAAAGAAATATCCGCAGGATGCCGAGTTGCGTCAATTGCCGCAGCATGTCCGCGCTGCCACAGCACAGCCGAGACGCCGATAAACAGAAAGAGATCAGAGACTGGACACCAGCGAGAAGGGACGAATCCGCTCGTTAGCGGACCCTGATCACTTGTCTCAGTTCATTTGTTCTTTGCAGAAACCCGTTCCTCTGATCTCTGATCTCTGCTTCTTGTCCCTGAACCCGTTTGCCACGCTCCCGTATACTTCCCTTCGATTGCAATCCGACCTTTCCGAGTTTGAATCGCGTATTGGCTACACCTTCCAGCAGCGGGAGCTCCTCATGCGTGCGCTGACGCATAAGTCGTATTCGCACGAAGCGAAGAACAACGCGCTGCGCGACAACGAGACCTTCGAGTTCCTCGGCGATTCCGTCCTCGGTTTCGTCATCGGCGATCTCCTCTTCCGCCGTTTTCCCGAGCTCGACGAAGGGGCCATGTCGAAGATGAAAGCGTATCTGGTCAGCTCCACGAGTCTGGCCCGCAAAGCGCGCGCATACGGGATGGGCGATGTGCTCTTCCTCGGCGTCGGCGAGGAGAAATCGGGTGGACGGAAGAAGGACTCGCTGCTCGCGAATCTTTTTGAAGCGATGCTCGCGGCGGTCTATCTCGACGGCGGCATCGACCCGGTGCGGAATCTCATCCAGCAATCGTTCACCGAGGATCTCGAAGCGATCGACGCCGACGATCTCCTTTTTCAGGATTACAAAACCGCGCTTCAGGAGCGTGCGCAGGGACGGGGTCTTCCGCTGCCCGAGTACAACGTGATCGATGAGGTCGGCCCCGATCACGACAAGCGCTTCATCGTCGAAGTGAAAGTCGGCAGTTACGTCACGCGCGGCGAAGGCTCCTCGAAAAAGGAAGCGCAGCAGCAGGCGGCCAAGCATGCTTTGCGCGAATTCGTTCAGGATGCATAGAGCGCTGGCGCTGACGCTGATTGTCGCGATCAGCTTGCCGGCGGCGGTTGGACAAACGTCGCGCGATGCGGATCTCACGCGCATTCGTGGCGAGATCGCCAACCTTCGCAAGCGCCTCGATGACGTGCGCACGCAAACGAAAAGCGCCGAGCACGATCTCGAAGAAGCCGATCTCGAGCTGAGCATCCGCACCGGAGAGTTGCAGCTCGCCGTCGACATGCAATCGCAGCTCGAGCAACAGCAGCGCGACATCGAGGCCGAGGTGGCGTCGCTGACGCCGCGAATCGCGAGTCATAAGCAGTTCCTTCGCAAACGTCTCGCCGCGCTGTATCGCCTCGGCGGGCTGAGCTACCTTCGCCTGTTGCTTTCGATCGATGAACGGCGCGACCCGGTCAAAGCCGTATCCATGCTCAGCTTCCTCGTCTCGCACGATGCGCACGCGGTGACGCGCTTCCAGGGCGAGCGCGAGCAGCTCCGCGCGAAGTACGCCGAGCTCGCGAACAGGCAGCAACAACTCGCCGGCGTACGACGCATGGTCGAAGAGAGGCAACACGCGATGGCGTCGGCACGCGCAGCGAAAGAGAAAGTTCTCCGAACGTTGCAGAACGAAGGAAGCCACGATGAAGAGAAGATTGCCGGACTCGAGGAGAAGGCGAGAAGACTTGAGCATCTTCTCGATGTGCTGTCGCGTCAGAATGGAGCGGCGCCGGCGGCGATCGACATCCGTACCGTTCAGGGAGCGCTGGCCTGGCCGCTGAAAGGGAAGATCGTCGAGCAGTTCGGGAAGCAACGGAACCCAAAATTCTCGACGGTCACGTTCAATAACGGCCTGAAAATCGCCGCGGCGGCGGGCACCGAGGTGCATGCTGTGTTCGCGGGAACAGTTCTATTTTCGCAGTGGTTCAAGGGATACGGCAATCTGGTGATTCTCGATCACGGCAATCGCGTCTTTTCACTTTACGGCAACCTGAAAGTGCCCGCTCTCCTCGTTGGCAGTCACGTCAACGCTGGTCAGACCCTTGCAGGAGTCGGCGAGTCTGAAGACATGCAATCCGGCTTTCTCTACTTCGAGATCCGGCAGGACAACAAGCCCGAAGATCCGCAGAAATGGCTGCGGTAGCGAGTTCAACGACATGAGCAAAAAGAAAATCGTCTTCCTCTCCGTTTCGGTAGCCCTCTTCCTCTCGCTCCTCGGCGGCGCCCTCTTCGGACAGGCCACGCAGAAGAACAACGGTTACCGCTACCTCAGCATCTTCACCGAGGTATTTGAGCTCGTGCAGCACAACTACGTCGAGCAGGTGCCGGCCGATCAGTTGATGGACGGCGCGTTCTCCGGCGTGACCGATGCCATTGACGAGTTCAGCTACTACGTGCCGCCGCCGCAGATGGCCGCGTACAAGAACTTCAGCGACGTCGAAGACAACGGCGTCGGCCTGATCGTCACGAAGCGCTTCGGCTATGCGTTCGTCATCGCGCCGGTGGCAGGATCGCCTGCCGCGAAAGCCGGCATCGAGCGCGGCGATTTCATCGAGAAGATCGACGGACAGCCGACGCAGAAGATGGCGGTCTGGCAGGTTCGCAATCTGCTTCGCTCCGGCAAACCGATGCATCTTCAGGTTCTCCGCGGCGGCCAGACCAAGCGCGACGAGTTCGTTCTGCAGCAGGCAACGTTTCATCCGCTCGCCCTCGAGACGAAGTCAATGGGCGGCGTCGCCTACATCAAGATTCCGTACTTCGAAAAGGGAACTGCCGGGCAACTGGCGACAGCACTCGAGAGCGTTCGCAAGAGCGGAACGCGCAAGCTGATCATCGACGTTCGCGGAAACGCAGGCGGCGATGTCGATGAAGCGATCAACGCGGCCGATGAGCTGCTGACGAGCGGCATGATCACGTCGCTTGCCGGAAAGGTCGAAGCGAAGAAGTGGCAGGCGGATCGGAACACCGCCTACGACGGCGACGTCGAAGTTCTCACCGACGGCTCGACGGCCTCGGGCGCCGAAATTTTCGCCGCGGCGATTCACGGCAACCAGCGCGGCAAAGTCGTCGGCGTGACGACCTACGGCAAATCGATCGTTCAAAAATTCATGACGCTGCCGAGCGGCGGCGGTGTCTACATGACCGTGGCCCACTACACGACTCCCGATATGAAGCCGATCAAGTCGGGAGGCATTCGTCCCGACGTCGTGGTCGATCTGACCGCGCTCGTGCTCCGCGATCCGGAAGCACCGAGCGTGCTCGCGCCGCATGGCGCACCAAAGGCCACGCCGAAACCGCCCGAGGATCTCATCCTGGAGAAGGCGCTGCAGTTGTACAACGAGCCTGCCGCGAAGAAAGCGGCCTAAAAAGCATCAAGCACAAAGACACAAAGGGCACAGAGACAGCAAGCATTCTCTGTGTCCTTTGTGTCTTTGTGGTGATCAGCCTCTAAAGCAAGACATCGAGCGCGTCCGCCAGTTTCTCGTAGTCCTCGATCGAGTTGTAAAGCTGCGCCGACACGCGCAGCACGCGTTTGCCGGCATGTGGCCACGGCACGACCGGCACTTCGATTCCGTGCTCGAAAAGCAGAGCGTCCTGCAGCGGATCGCCGTAGAGCGAGGTTGTCGCATACGCCTCACCATCCGGCAATGGCATCGCCGCCATCGAGCCGAGCATGTCGTCGGGCGCGGGGTGTTCGATGCCGAGGCGCGCGCAGAGAAGGTCGCGCGCGGAGAGCGCCATCTCGTGATTGCGCCTCATCACCTCGGGCCATCCGCCTTCTACGATCGATCCCATAAAACGCAACGCCTCGGGGACGCACAGCCACGCGGTTGGATCGAGCGTGCCGGGCCAGTCGAACTCGAGATGGAAGCGGCTGCGGTCGTTGCGCGTGGCGTTGTAACCATGGCTGATGACGACCGGATGGATGCCGAGGCGGCGGTTGGGCGCGACGTAGAGGAAGGCGGCGCCTTTCGGTGCGCAGACCCACTTGTGCAGATTGCCGGTGTAGTAGGCGGCGCCGAGGGCGTCGAGGTTGAGCGGAAACATGCCGGGTGCATGCGCGCCGTCGACGAGCGTATCGATGCCGCGCTGCTTCAGCTCCGCGATGATCCGTTCGATCGGGAAAATCAACGCTGTCTGGCTCGTCACGTGATCGATGAGCAGAAGGCGCGTGCGGTCGGTGATGCCGGCGAGGACGCGTTCGACGACTTCGTCCGCAGAGCTGATCGGGAAAGGGATTTCGATCGGAACAACCTTCGCGCCGGCGAGACCGGCAACGTATTCGAGCGCGTTGCGCGAGGCGTTGTACTCGTGCGACGTGACGAGCAATTCGTCGTGCTTGTCGAGATCGAGCGAACGCAGAACCGCGTTCACGCCCGCGGTTGCGTTGGGAACGAACGCGAGCGACGCGGGATCGGCGCCGATAAATGCGCCGAGCGCAGCGCGCGCGTCGTCGAGCAGTGGTTCCAACTCGCGCACCATGAAGCGCACGAGCTCACGCTCCATCTGCGAGCGAAGCTCACTCTGCTTCGCCAGCACAACCTTCGGCGTAGCACCGAACGAGCCGTGATTGAGGTAGGTGATGTCTGGGTCGATGAGCCAGTGTTCTTTCATGAATGCGGAACGATGAAGCATGAAGGGTGAATGGGCAAGTGGCGCGTTCGATCAATTTCAACCGCCGCCCGGACCGCATTCAGGCGGGACGCCCGACTGCCCGCGGTCGAGACGACCGCACTCCATACGCCCAGGAGTGCGGACGTCTCGTCCGCGGCGTCGAGGCGACCCGCCTCGATGGTTGACCCCGTGCGAAATCATGTACCAGTCAGACATGCGTGCTAGTCGCTTCGAGAATGCGCGTGACGCCTTTTTCGAAACTATCTGGAGGCGTCAAAAGCGAGACCACCGCGTGTCCCTCCGTTTCGAAATCGAAGAAGTAGGCGGGATGAACGACGACGCCATGCTCCTCGATCAAGCGGAGCGCGAATGCTTCGTCGGATTCGAAACGCGGAACGCGGAGAACCGCTGACCAGCCTCCTTCGACGGGAAGGAGTCGCGTTGCAGGCGAGGACTCGAGCATCGTTCGCAACGAGCGCAAATTCGCCGACGTTCGATCGCGGATCGCACCGCGGATTTTCGGAGCGATCGCCAGGATCTCGGGAAGAGCCACCTGCACCGGCGTCGCGACCGACAGAAAGTTGTCCGCGATCCATTCGAGCGCGTCAACGGCTTCCGCTTTTCCCGGACCGCTCACGCGAATCCATCCGAGTTTGTAGTGCGGCAGTCCGGCGGATTTCGAGAGTCCGCCCAGAGTGAACGTGAGAACATCGTTGCGAACGAAAGACGGACCGCTCTCGCCGAACGCGAACGGATGAAAGACTTCGTCCGAGATCACCGGCGTGCCGATGCGCGCGATCTCGTCCTGCTCGGATGCAGTCACATACGAACCGGTTGGATTGTTGGGATTGACGACGAGGATGGCGCGCGTGCGATCGGTCAATGCGCTGCGCAGCCGGTCGGTCTCGATCTCCCATCGCTGGTGAAGGTCGAGCGGGAAGGAGTGCAACTCGATCAGTTCGAGGGCAGCCAGGTGTTCGAGCAGCGGATACGACGGCGTCGCCGTCAGCACCGCATCGCCCGGATCGCAGAGCAGTTTGAAGAGATACGAATATGCCTCGCTGGTCGACGCGGTGATGACGATGTCGTTCGCCTCGCATCCAAGCTCGCGCGCGACCGCCTCACGCGCGCACGCGAGGCCGAGCGGCTGCGGATCGTACGGCGCACGCGCCGCGCGGGACATGATCCCGGACAACTCATCGAGCGGATAGGTGATGCCGGCTTTTGTCGGATTGGAAATCGTGAGGTCGAGCAGCTCGCCGCGATAGGCCTCGCGTGCGCGCGTGAGTTGGTTCGTGGCTGCGGTCCAATGGGCGCGTTTGGAAAACACGGTGGGAGTTTAGAACCGTTTCACGCGGAGACGCGGAGGACACGGAGGGGTTTTCTCCGCATCTCCGAGCCTCCGCGTGAGGCGCCTTTCAACTCTTGCAAGGAAGCGATCCCATCGCCTTTTCGAGATCGCCACGAGCTGCCGTTCGAGCCGGCGGCACCGCATCGATTGCCGCGCGGAACGTCGTCATGGCTTCGTTGCACGAACCCTTCGCGGCCAGCACGCGGGCGAGCGTGTCGAGCATCAGGTAGGAATCGGGACCTTGAAGCGCCACTGCTTTTCGGGCCAGCGACTCCGCCTCGTCGTAGCGCTTCGTTTCGTAGAGCAGCCAGGCGAGATTGTTGAGGGCATCACGCGACGACGGATCGATCGCCAGCGCCTTGCGGAACGCGTTCTCGGCGTCGCCGCGGTTGCCGAGTTGCACTTCGGTGTTGCCGAGGTTGGTCCAGGCGAGGAGGGAGTCGGGGTGTTGGTCGAGGATCGATTGATACGCACGCGCAGCTTCTGCGTACTTGCCTGCTTCTTCCAGCGCCACCGCCGCACGCAACGCCTCGGCAGCGGCGCGCGGATGGATCAGGATCGCCGCATGGCCTCCCCCGGACCATGCTTTCTCCAAGCGGTCGAACGTCGTCCAGCGTCCGTTGCCGTCGCCGAATTGCGTGCGCACGAGGCCGCGATCGGGATCGATTCCATCGGCCACGATGTAGTGAAAGAAATCGTAGTGATGGCCGGGCGAGTCGACGACTTGCAGCATCAGAATCACCGGCCGTCCCTGGCGAAGCTCGTCGCTGATGATTGCCGGCGTTCCGGTGATGAGCTGGGCATCGAATCCCGATTTTCGCGCGGCGATCAGCATGTCGATCGTCAGCACGCCGCCGCGCGTCTTCGGCAGCGTGTCGTCCCAGGCTTTCATCGTCGTCGCGTCGCCGTAATGCTGCAGCACGGTCGACAGCGAGCCCGCGCCGCAAGACTCGATGCCCCAATGCTGCATCGGAACATTCGGGATGACCGAGGCGGAGGGGGAGGCGTGCTGGGTTTTGGGGGTGATGGTGATGCAGGAAGTGAGGAGTAACGCGAGAAGAAAGACGAATGTTGAATGTTGGATGTTGAATGTTGAGTGTTGAATGGGCCGCGGTGTCTGCCGCAACGCCGCTCGATTCGCCGAATCGGAATCGCATTCAACATTCAACATCCAACATTCAACATTTAACATTTCGGTTCTCCCCATTCGTTCAGAAACAAACCCACATAAAAACACCGAGCGAGCGGCCCAACCAGCCCGCTCGCTCGGAAGCTACGCCGAAACTAGTTTCATCAACCGATGGCAATGACGAGGATCAACGCGGCCAGCGCGCCGATGCCTACCCAAATCCACTCCTGACGCGTCAGCCCGGCAGCCTGCATCTGGTTCACGTTCTGCGCAAGCTGGTGCAGGTCCTGGGGCGAGAGCTGGGCCAGGCGCTGGTCGACCTGATCCTTCGTGAAGCCGCGGTCCGTCAGGACCTTGGCTACCTGCTCGTTCGCCGTGACGTCACGGACGAGGGCGAGATCGGCAGCGCGCTGGTCGATGCTCTGATCCGCGGCGGTCTTCGACGGGACGGGTGCTGCGAATACCGGCAGAGCTGCAAAGGCGAAGACGAGAACGAGTGCTACGAGTTGTGACGAACGCTTGGACACGACAATTACCTCCATGTTGTGTGAGGCCGGTTCGACCGTCCCTCACCGTTTCAGTTAATCCCGGCATCCAGGGCCCACGACCATGGCGACGGCATCCAGAGAGCGGACGGGAGCAATAAGAATGCCCGGACGAGCGCGGCGCACGCCGTCCCAGAATCAGCTACGATTCCAAGCCTGTTATCAACTGCCGTGATCCGCTTCGAAGACATCCTCGACAAAGTCGAAAGCTACAAGCCCGACTTCGATGAGGAACTGCTCGACAAGGCCTTCGTCTTCTCAGCCCGTGAGCATCGCGGGCAGGTGCGCAGCTCCGGCGAGCCGTACCTCGTCCATCCGCTCAACGTCGCCTACATCCTCGCCGAAATGCGGCTCGACGAGACCTCCATCGCCGTCGGTCTGCTGCACGACGTGCTCGAAGACACGCTGACGACGAAGGAGACGTTGCAGGAGCTTTTCGGCGACGACGTCGCCGAGCTGGTCGACGGCGTTACGAAGATCTCGCGCTACGCCTACGTCTCGAAGGAAGAGCAGCAGGCCGAGACCTTCCGCAAGATGCTGCTGGCGATGGTGAGCGACCTGCGCGTCGTCCTCGTCAAGCTGGCCGACCGGCTTCACAACATGCGCACGCTGGAGTTTTTGCCCGAGGAGCGGAGGCTGGCGATTGCGACGGAGACGATGGAGATTTACGCGCCCATCGCCAACCGCCTCGGCATGGGCCGCATCAAGAGCGAGCTCGAAGATCTGGCATTCCGGCACATGCATCCGCGCGAGTGCGAAGAGCTGCAGCGCACCGTCAACGAAAAGCTGGCCGTGTCCGGCGAGATCGTCGATCGCATCAAGAGCACGCTCACGGCCAAGCTCGCGGAGAACGACATCAATGGCGATGTCTTCGGCCGCGTGAAGTCGATGTACTCGATCTGGACGAAACTTCGCCGGCAGGAGATCGACGTCGGCCAGGTTTACGACTACCTGGCGTTCCGCATCGTCACCGCCAACATCAAAGACACCTACGCCTGCCTCGGCATCATTCACCAGATGTGGCGTCCGGTCCCAGGCCGGATCAAAGACTACATCGCCATGCCGAAGCCGAATTTCTATCAGTCGCTGCACACGACCGTCGTTGCCGATAAAGGGCAGCCGTTCGAGGTGCAGATCCGGACGCGCGAGATGGATCTCATCGCCGAGCAAGGCATCGCCGCACACTGGAAATACAAAGAAGGACGCATCGGAGCGCAGACCGACGACGCGAATTTTCTCTGGCTGCGGCAGCTCGTCGAGTGGCAGCACGAGATCACCGATCCGCGCGTCTTCATGCAGTCGCTGAAGATCGATCTTTATCCGGACGAGGTCTACACCTTCACGCCGAAGGGCGACGTCTTTGCGTTTCCGCGCGGCGCCACGCCGCTCGATTTCGCGTATCGCATTCACACCGACGTCGGCCATCACTGCGTCGGCGCGCGCATCAACGGCAAGCTGATGCCGCTGCGGACCACGATTAAGAACGGCGACATCATCGAGGTGCTCACGGCGCCTACGCAGTCGCCCTCGCGCGAGTGGATCAACATGGTGGTCACCTCGCGGGCCCGCCATAAAATCCGGCACTGGCTCAACACGGAGCAAAAACATCGCTCGATCGAGTTAGGCCGGAAGCTGATCGAGAAAGAAGCCAAGCGGTATCGCGTGCAGTGGCGGAAACTCGTCGCCGAAAACGCGCTCGACGCCGTGCTCGCTGAATACGGATTGCCGCGTCTCGACGATCTTTATGCCGATGTCGGCTACGGCAAAGTATCGCCGCGCGCGGTCGTCGAGCGCTTCGTGAAGGATGAACAGCCGCCTGTCGATGAGGGTCCCATCCAGCGCGCCGTACGGAAGATCTTTCCCTTCACCGGAACCTCGCCGGCCATCAAGGTCAGAGGTTACGACGACCTGATGACCTACCTCGCCAAGTGCTGCAATCCGCTGCCGGGCGAGCGAATCATCGGCTACATCTCGCGCGGCAAAGGCGTCGGCGTTCACAGCGCGAACTGTCCGAACGTGCGCAACCTGATGTTCAACGCCGACCGCCAGATCGCGGTGGAGTGGGCGGATCAACGATCGGCGCAATTCCAGGTCGAGTTGGAGATCGCGATGGAAGACCGGCAGGGGATTCTGGCCAAGGTCGTCTCCACCGTGTCCAACATGAAGACGAACATCCGTCAGATGGATAGCCGCAGCACCGACGGAAAAGCTACCGCGGAGCTGACGCTGGAGATCGCCGACCTCAAGCATCTCGAGCGTGTCATCCGCGCCATCGGCGACATCGAAGGCGTCGTCGCCGTCGAGCGCAAATTCAACGTGCGGCACGCGACGGCGTGAGTGTTCCGTGGATCAGTCGATCAGTCGATTAGAGGAATCGGCGAGCGACAATCGGCCTGTTCTAATCCACTAACCACTAATCCACGAATCGACTATCCACATGCCCCGATTCGAACGATACGTTGCCATCGGAGACAGCACCGTCGAAGGACTGGACGATCCCGATGGGCGTGGCGGCTATCGCGGCTGGGCTGATCGTCTCGCGGCGATGCTCGCGGCGGAGCAGGGGAGCGTGCGCTACGCAAACCTCGCCATTCGCGGACGAACGACGCATGCGATCCGGCAGGAACAGCTCGAACCCGCTGTGGCGATGCGGCCGGACCTCGTCGCCGTCGTCTCAGGAACGAACGATCTTCTGCGGCGGCACTTCGATCCGGTCGCCCTCCGCGATGATGTCGAAACGATGCAGGGCACGCTGACCGCCACCGGCGCCACCGTCATTACCTTCACGCTTCCCGACCTCGGCGACGTGATGCCGTTGGCGCGCATCGTTCGCAAACGGCTGGTGCAGATGAATCAGATCATCCGTGACGCCGCCGCGAAGTCAGGCGCGATCGTCTGCGATTTCGCCGCGTATCCGGTGGCGTCCGATCCGCGACTCTGGTCCGACGATCGTCTCCACGCAAATACCTCCGGCCACGCCCGCATCGCCGCCGCCCTTGCCGATCACCTCGGCCTTCCCGGCGCCAATCGATCATGGTCCGAGCCGCTGCCGGATGCACCGTCGCCGCGATGGACCGACCAGCTTCGCGCCGAAGCAGCCTGGACGCGCCAGCACCTGCTCCCATGGCTTTGGCGTCATGCGCAAGGTCGATCGTCCGGCAATGGCATCACGCCGAAGCATCCGAAACTCACGCTGATCGAAGGGTAAAGAGCTCGCGGCGGAGGGTCCGAGACAAATTTCGCGCGATGGAGAAAGATTCTTCAAATCTCGCGCCGCTCAAACATCAAGCGCCGGCCGAACACCAAGCCCTTGCGCTCGATGGAGCGTGGAGTCGAGAGATCGGGAGCGATTCCCGCCGCGCGAAAACCGGACGCACAACTCCATCCGGAACGGACTTGCTCGGGAGAGGGAAGCAGGTTTGGTAGGAAGGAAAGTACCGCGCGTTTTACCGCGCGGCTTTGGCGATCTTGCCGGTACGGATGCAGCGGGTGCAGACGTTCATCCGCTTGACTGCGGCGCCGACCATCACGCGGACGCGCTGCAGATTCGGCAGCCAACGGCGGCTGGAAATATTGTGGGCATGACTGACCCGGTTACCGAACACGGGGGCCTTGCCGCAGACTTCGCACATCTTTGCCATCTTGACTCCTCAAATAACGTGAAAGGGGTGGGATTGTAACGGCTGACCCGTTCTGGCGCAACCGGAAGGGCTTGAAACGGGCTCGACTTCGCGTATCCGACTGATAAATCTAAAGGCTGTAGAGTTGACACCCACCATTAAACGTTGTAATTTCGACTGACTTTTACACATCTGGAGCCGCCGAGAAGTGAGTGTGTGAGATGGACGGGGTGAGCGGTGTTCTTCTCAAAGAGCAAAAATGTCGTAGGTCTCGATATCGGCTCATCAGCCGTAAAACTGATTGAGCTGAAGGAGAAGAAGGGTGGCACGTTCCAGCTTGTGAAGCTTGGAATCGAGCACCTTTCTCCCGAGGCGATCGTCGACGGATCCATCATGGATTCGTCGCTGGTAGTCGAGACGATCGGTCGCCTGAACACCAGCAAAAACATCAAGAATTCCAACTACGCGACCTCTCTGTCCGGGCACTCCGTGATCATCAAGAAGATCACGCTGCCGGCCATGTCCCCCGAGGAGCTGGCGGAGTCGATTCAGTGGGAAGCTGAGCAGTACATTCCCTTCGACATCAACGACGTAAACCTCGATTACGTCCCGCTCACGGCGCCCGGAACCGGCGACAACATCGACGTCATCCTCGTCGCCGTGAAGAAAGAAAAGATCAACGACTACACCTCGGTCATCAGCCAGACGGGGAAGGTGCCGGTCCTCGTCGACGTCGATGCGTTCGCGCTCCAGAACGCCTACGAGATGAATTATCCGATCGATGAGAACAAGGTGCTGGCCCTCGTGAACGTCGGCGCCTCGGTGACGAACGTCAACGTCCTTTCCGGCGCCACGTCGCTTTTCTGGCGCGACATCACCTTCGGCGGCAATCAGTACACGGACGCTATTCAGCGCGAGCTCAGCCTCTCGTTCGAGCAGGCTGAGGAGTTGAAGAAGGGCCATCAGACTGGCGATTACAGCATCCAGCAGGTCATCCCGATCCTCAACTCGGTCAGCGAAGACTTCGCCGGCGAGCTGCGGAAGACGCTCGATTTCTTCACCGCTACGTCTGGCGCGGACCGTGTCGACGAGATCGTTCTCGCCGGCGGCGGCTCAGGCGTTCTGAACCTTGATGCCATCCTGCGCGACAAATTCGGCATCCCCGTTTCCATCATGGATCCGTTCCAGAAGGTCACTGTCGACGAGAAATTGTTCAACCCCGAGGAGTTGGCCGAGCTTGGTCCGAGTATGGCCATCGCGGTCGGCCTGGCCATCCGAAAGCTGGGGGATGCTTGATCAAGATTAATTTAGTGCGGGAAGGGCGGGCGGTACGGGGCACTGGAGCGGCCCCTAGTTCGGCATCTGCCGTTTCGGGTCCCACCAACCTCAACAACGTCTTCCTTGCCGGCGCGCTCATCGCCGGAGTCGTGATCGCCGGCGGATGGTATTTCGTCGAGAACCGAAAGCTTTCCGAGCGCCAGGACCTCCTGGTTCAGAAACAGGCCGAGGCGAAACGTCTCGAGGGAATCATCAAGGAAGTCGACAACTACAAGAAGCAGAAAGAGAGTCTGAAGACGCGGATCGATCTGATCAATCAGCTCAAGCAGAACCAGAAGGGACCGGCGCGTTTGATGGACCGCATCAGCCAGGATCTGCCCGACCTCGTCTGGCTCGACAAGATGAGCGTCGTTGGGAACGTGGTTTCGATCGAAGGGCGCGGTTTGAATCCCAACGCAATCGCGAACTTCGTCGAGAGCATCAAGAACGATCCGATGTTCGAAGAGCCGGATCTCGGTAACCTGACGCAGGTCTCGACGACGCCGCTCGTTTACTCATTCCCGATGAGCTTTCACTTCACCTATGCACCGAAAGGTGCTCCTGGAACAACCGGAACGGCCGCGACGAGCACCGCTCCGGGTAATGCAGCACCCGCGACGGGAACGGCCGCGGCGCCGCCGGCGTCAACGGCGCCGAAGCGGTAGGAGGATAGATGGCGGGGCTTTCGCTCGAAGGAAAACCTTGGTACTTCGGCCTGATTGTCGGGCTGGTGCTGGCGATTGCCGTCGTCTGGGGCGTGAACTACGCGTTCATCGGCAGCATCGACGATCAGATTCACACTGCCGATGGGCAGTTGAAGGACCTCGACGCCAAGATCGAGCAGGGACGTTCGGCGCAGCAGAAGCTCCCGCAGTTCCGCGAAGAGGTCAACCGCCTCACCGTCGAGTTGAAGAAGCTCAAAGACATTCTGCCGTCCACGCGCAACACGGAAATGATCATCAAAAAGATCAAGCAGCTCGTCGATGCTGGCAACTTCGTGCTGCTCAAGGCGACGTTCCCGAAACTTGCCGCGGTGCAGGGGAGCGATCCGTACGCGGAGTGGCCGATCTCGATCTCCGTCAGTGGGCGCTATCACAACCTGGCGATTCTCTTCAATTCGCTCGGCAACTTCCCGCGCGTCATCAACGTCGAGCAGATCACGATCAGTGCGCTACCGTCGCAGGTTGACCGCACGATCACGGCGGATTTCGTAGCCAAGACCTTTGTCTACGTCGAGCCGAAAGAGCCGGAGCCGGCTGCGGGTAAGGACGTGAAGAAATGAGAATGAGCCGGTTCGTTCTATCGCTCATCATCGTCGTTGCCGCGATGGCCACGCTGTTCGCTCAGGGAACCACCCCGAAGAAGGGCGTGCCACCGGCTACCTCGACGACGGCAACGACCACAACGTCGAGTCCCGATCAGGCGATGCAACAGAGTCTGCAGGAGATCGTCGAAGAGCCCAGCGCTCCCGATGCCTACCACTACGATCCGCAGGGCCGCCGCGATCCGTTCCAGTCGCTGATCGGGCCGGCGCCGAAGCTGCAGACGGGCGCGCGTCCGCAGGGACCGCCCGGATTCCTGATCGACGAGATCAAGATCCAGGGCGTCGTGAAGACCCGTTCGGGACTTGTGGCGATGATCAACGGTCCCGACAACAAGAGCTACCTCGTGAAGATCGGGGACAAGGTCCTCGACGGCGAAATCATTCGCATCACCCCGAACTCGATCGTTTTCCGGCAGGAGGTCAACGACCCCACCCGGATCGAACGGTTCCGTGAAGTCGTCAAGGAGATCGTCTCCTCCGAAGTTCAGAAGAAGTAAGGATTGCGTCCCGCGTTGTGCAGGCCATGTGTGTGGAGGGCTGTGAGATGGTGAAGGTGAGACGTATGACAAGAGCCAAGCTGATCCTGCTGATCACAGGCATGCTGGTGGCGAACGTTACCGGCGCGTCTGCAGCGTTCTGGAAACGCAACACGGCCGCAAAGGCTCCCGCGCAGGCTTCTGCCGCCGCCACGCCCACCGGAATGTCGCTCACGGCGATCGATATCGAGTCGGCGCCCGTGCCTCGCCTGATTCTGCGCACGACCTCAAGCCCGGTGTACACCTCCTACAGCCCGATGCCCGATGTCTTCGTGATCGATCTAACCGGCGCGTCGAAAGCGGCGTCGCTCGTGATCCCCTCCATCCTGCCGTCATCGCTCGGATCGATCTCTGTGGATGAAGTCACGGAGATGGGATCGAAGCTCACGCGTGTCACGGTCCATCTCGCGCAGTCTGCATCGATCGAAGCGGCGGCGGAGGAAAACAGCATCGCGATCAATTTGCCGGCTGCAAGCACGCCCGCTGTTGCCGAAGTGGCACCAGTAGCGAAGGCTGAGGAAGCGCCGCCGCCGCCCGTCAAGACGGCCACGACCACCGAAACCGCGCCTGCGGTCAAGGTGGAAGAGATTCCCGCGTCTGCCTCTGCGCCGGCCATCGAGCCGGTCGCCGAAGCTGCCAAACCAACCATTGAGCCGGCGGTCACCGCCGAGCCGCTTCCGCTGACTGCAAAGGCGAAAGTTCTCCGAAAGATCGAGACCAGCGGTGCCGGCGCGGCGATGGACGTAACCATCGCAACCGATGGCGACACCACCTACAACACGTTCAAGCTTCAGAAACCCGCCCGCGCAGTCATCGATCTCGACGGCATCAACAACAAACTGGCAAAGAACATCATCGATGTCTCTGATCCAGTGGTGAAACGGATTCGCGTTTCCCAGTTCAAAGGCGCGCCGCAGCCGGTCACGCGTGTGGTCCTTGACCTCGATGACAACGCCACCTACCAGGTCACCAAGACGGCCTCCGGTCTTCACGTAACCTTCAGCGCCGCGGCAATCGCCACCGCGCCGGTGACGCCGCCTCCCGCACCAAAACCGAAAGACGAGCAGCCGCTCGTCGCTGCTATACCCGCCCCTCCCCCTCCGGCCATCACCGTGACGGCCAAAGCGGTACCGCCGCCGGCTGACATCCCGGCACGTGTTCCCACGATCGCCGAGAACGAAGCCTGGAAGATGCCCGAGGCCCCGAAGCGGGCCAAGTCGGTGATCAACGCGCCGCAGGACCAGACGCCACCGATGTCGACGAAAACGCGCCGGAACACAACGTCTCCGACGACGGCCGCGGTCGTCGATCCGACTCCTCCCGGTGAGAACGTCTTCAGCGATCCGCAGGCCCCGACGACACCAGCAAGCCAGGCACCGAATGGGACTTTGCTCTCCTCGGGAAGCGGCGGCCGTACTCTCAGCGGAAGCGATAAGCCGTACACCGGCGAGCCGCTTTCGCTCAATCTCAAGGACGCCGACATCAAGGACGTTCTTCACACCTTCCAGCAGCTCACCGGACTCAATATCGCCGTCGATCCCCAGGTCACCGGTTCCGTGACCGTTGATTTCACCGACATCCCGTGGGATCAGGCGCTCGAGATCATCCTCCGGCAAAATGGACTTGCCTACGTGCTCGAAGGAAACGTAATGCGCGTCGGCACGACGACCCGTCTGGCCGAAGAGACGAAGTCGAACCGCGAGCTGGCCGAGCAGCAGCGCCTCAACGTGCCGCTGGAGACGGTAGGGTTCAAGCTCTCTTACGCGCGCGCCGCGGACGTGTCGGCGCTCCTCAGGGAGATGGCGTCGCCGCGAGCCAGGATCATCGTCGACCAGCGCACGAACCAGCTCATCATCAGCGAGATCCCGCTCTATCTGCAGACGATGCGGAATCTCATCCAGTCGGTCGATGTGCCGACCCGGCAGGTCGTGATCGAAGCGCGCATCGTCGAAACGACAAAGACGTTCGCGCAGCAGTACGGCTTCCAATGGGGCTTCCACTCTTCCATGGATCCGTCGCTCGGTACGGGCACTGGATTGGTCTTCCCCAACCGCATCGACACCGTCGGTGGTCCATTCAACTTCGGGGCAGGCGTTCCCGCACTG